>DATLFN010000165.1 GCA_035540975.1 Acidimicrobiales bacterium | reverse complement strand
GCCCGGCCCCCGGCTGCCCCCAAGCGGCCCCGGGTCCTGGTGGCCCACGGTGACGAGCGGGTCGACGAGTGGTACTGGCTGCGCAACCGGGAGGACCCCGAGGTCATCGCCCACATCGAGGCCGAGAACGCCTGGGCCGCCGCCCAGCTGGCCCCCACGGAGGCCCTCCAGCGCCGCCTGTTCGACGAGATGGTCGGCCGCATCCAGGAGACGGACCTGTCCGTCCCCGCCCGCAAGGGCGACTGGTGGTACCTGTCCCGCACCGTCGAGGGCCTCCAGTACGGCATCTGGTGCAGGCGCAAGGGCGACGCCGACGGGCCCGAGGAGGTCGTCCTCGACCACAACGAGCTGGCCCAGGGGCACGACTACCTGGCGGTGGCGAACACCCAGGTCAGCCCGGACGCCGACCGCCTGGCCTACGCCGTCGACCACGACGGCAGCGAGCGGTTCACCCTGCGGTTCCGGGACCTGCGCACCGGTGAGGACCTCCCGGACCGGGTACCGGGCACGTACTACGGCCTGGCCTGGGCGGCCGACGGCGCCACCGTCTTCTACACCAAGGTCGACGGGTCGATGCGCCCGTACCAGCTGTGGCGGCACGCCGTGGGCACGCCGGCGGCCGACGACGTGCTCGTGCACCAGGAGGACGACGAGCGCTTCTTCCTGGGCGTCGGGCTCACCAAGAGCGAGCGCTACGTCGTGCTCGGGCTGGAGAGCAAGGTCACCGCCGAGGCCTGGGTGCTGGACGCCACCACCCCCGAGGGGGACTTCCGCCTCGTCCAGCCCCGCGAGCAGGGCGTGGAGTACGACGTGGACCACCACGGCGACCGGTTCCTGATCGTCACCAACGCCGACGGGGCGGAGAACTTCAAGCTGGTTGAGGCCCCGGTGGACGACCCCGGTCGGCACCGCTGGACCGACGTGGTGCCCCACCGGACCGACGTGAAGCTGGACGGCATCGAGGTCTTCGCCGGCCACCTGGTCCTCCACGAACGCGCCGGGGGCGTCCGCCGCATCGCCGTCCGCCGCATCGCCGACGGCGACACGCACGTGATCGAGCAGCCCGAGGCGGTGTCGACGACGACGCCCGACGCCAACCTGGAGTTCGAGACCACCGTCGTGCGCTTCGGCTACACGTCGATGGTGACGCCCCGGTCCGTCTACGACTACGACATGGAAGCCCGGACCCGGGAGCTGATGAAGCAGCAGCCGGTGCTCGGGGGGTACGACCCGGCGGACTACGAGACGGGCCGGCTGTGGGCCACGGCGGCCGACGGCGAGCAGGTGCCCGTCTCCTACGCCCACAAGCGGGGACTGGCCGTCGACGGCACCGCCCCTGCCCTGGTCTACGGCTACGGCTCCTACGAGATCAGCATCGACCCCACGTTCTCGCCATTCCGGCTCAGCCTCCTCGACCGGGGGTTCGTCTACGCCCTGGCCCACGTCCGCGGCGGGGGCGAGATGGGGCGGCGCTGGTACGAGGACGGCAAGATGCTGCGCAAGAAGAACACGTTCACCGACTTCGTGGCCTGCGCGGAGACGCTGGTGGCCCACGGGTACGCCGGTCCCGACCGCCTGGTCGTCCGGGGAGGCAGCGCCGGCGGCCTGCTGGTCGGGGCGGTGGTCAACCTGCGGCCGGACCTGTTCCGCGCCGCCATCGCCGACGTCCCCTTCGTGGACGTGCTCACCACGATCCTGGACGAGGACCTCCCGCTCACCGTCACCGAGTGGGAGGAGTGGGGCAACCCCAAGGCCGATCCCGAGGTCTACGCCTACGTGAAGTCCTACTCGCCGTACGACAACGTGGCCGCCGTGGACCACCCGGCGGTGCTCGCCCTGGCCGGGCTGAACGATCCCCGGGTGAGCTACTGGGAGCCGGCCAAGTGGGTGCAGCGCCTCCGCGACCGGGGCACGGGCGGCGCCCGCGTCCTGCTCAAGACGGAGATGGGGGCGGGCCACGGCGGCCCGTCCGGGCGCTACGACTCGTGGCGCGAGGAAGCCCTCGTCTACGCCTTCGTGCTGGACGAGCTGGGCCTGTCCACCTAGGACCGAGGGCCGCCGTGGCGACTACGGCGGATTCTCAAGGGATGCCCTCCTGGGGCCGACATCAGGGGCATGGCCGAGGCAGGGGGGAGGGCTCGGCCCCGCGACGGGAGCGTCGCCGGCTGGGTGGCGGGCGCCTACACGCTCGGGTTCGTGCTGTGGGCGCTCCTCGGGGGCGGCGGGGCCGACCAGCGGGAGCTGCTGAGCGACGTGGCTCCGCTGCCCATCGGCCTTCTGGTCCCGCTGCTGGCCTGGCGGGCATCCACCCGGGCCGGCGACGGGGCCACCAGGCGCGCCTGGCGGCTCATCGCCGTCGCCTTCGCCCTGTGGTGGGCCGGCGACGTGGCCTGGTTCGTCCTCGAGGCCGTCCTCCACCAGGCGCCGTTCCCCTCGCCCGCCGACGCCGGCTACCTGGGCTTCTACCCCCTGCTCGCCCTCGGCCTGCTGGCCCTGCCCTCCGCCCCCCGCTCGAGGGCCGAGGGCGTCAAGGTGGCGCTCGACGCGCTCACCGTGCTCCTGGCCGTCGCCATGGTCGTGTGGTACCTGGTGGTCGAGCCGGTCGTCCACAGCGGGTCGGACGACCTGGCGACGGTGCTGAGCGTCGGGTACCCGGTCGGCGACCTGGTGCTGCTCTACGGACTGGTCACGACCCTCCTGCGCCGGCCGGGCGACCGCCCCCTGTGGCTGCTCGTGGGGGCCGTGTCGGCCTTCGTCGTGGCCGACGTGGCCTACGCCCACCTGTCGCTGTCGGGCTCCTACGCCGGCGGCGACTGGCCGGACGCCTTCTGGATGCTGGCGCAGTGCCTCGCCCTGTGGGCGGCCCTCGTCCAGGCCCGGCACCCGGGGCCGGCGATCCTCTCCGACGGCGGCGCCAACCCGTCGGGCCGGGTGAGCCTCCTCCCCTACGCCGCCATCGTCATCGGCTACGGCCTGGTCGTCGCCGTCGGGCACGACGTGGCCGGCGCCTCGTTCGACGGGCTGCTGCTCGGTGCCGCCGCCATCACCGGCGTGGTCGTGACGCGCCAGATCCGCGTCGCGGCCGAGAACGCCCGACTGCTGGCCGAGCTCCACCACCTGGCCGAGGTGGACGGCCTGACCGACGCCCTCAACCGGCGCAGCCTGTTCGCCGCCGGCGAGCGGCTGCTACGCCGGGCGCAGCGCCTCGGCCGCCCCCTGTCGGTGCTGATGATCGACGTCGACCACTTCAAGGCGGTCAACGACACCCACGGGCACGGCGCCGGCGACGACGTGCTGGCCGCCGTCGCCGCCCGCACGGTGGCCCACGTCCGCTCGGCCGACCTGGTCGGCCGCTACGGGGGGGACGAGCTGGCGGTGGTCATGCCCGACTGCGGGGTCGAGGAGGCCTACGAGGTCGCCGAGCGCATCCGCGACGCGGTGGCGGCCACGCCGATCCCCGCCCGCAGCGGGCAGATCGCGGCGACCGTGAGCATCGGGGTGTCGAATGCCGAGCACGGCGACCCGCTGGCCGCCGTGCTCGGCCGGGCCGACGGCGGGCTCTACCAGGCCAAGCGGGCCGGGCGGGGCCGCACGGCGGTGGCGACGCTGGCCGGCTGAGCGCTCTTCGGGTACATCGGACGGTGGTCCCCGGGGTACACCAGCGGCATGGACCAGAACCAGCGCACCACGGGCTCCGGCGCCCGCATCCACGAAGACCCCGACCAGCCCGTCGGGGCCGGCCCCGCCCCCGCCGCCGCCGCCAAGGGCGCCACCGCCGGGGGCGCCGTCGCCGCCCTGGTGGGCGCCCTGCTCGGCGCCCCGTTCGGGTTCATCGAGTTCCTCGACCTGCAGCTCGGGATCCGCATCGGCCTGTGCGCCCTCCTCGGCGCCGTCGCCGCGTCGGTGATCGGCGGGCTGGTCGGGGGCTGGGCCGGCTGGGGGACGGCGGCCCGCCACAAGGACTGACCGACGGCCGGCCGCCGCCGCGTCATCCCCCGAGGCGCTTCTCGGCGGCGGCCCACCACGCGTCGACGCCCTCACCGTCGAGCATCGCCGCCGGGCCCCGGGCCAGGAGCTCGAGGTCGAGGACCTGGTCACGGGGCGCGGGGGGTTGCCCGGCGCCGCCGATCACCTCGAGGATCTCGTCGCCCACCAGCTCGTCGTGCTCGAGCAGGGCGTCCCGGAGCGCCTCCACCACGTGGCGGTTGGCCTCCAGCATCGAGGTGACGCCGGCCTTGGCCTTCACCAGGATGTCCTCCAGCGCCTCCCGGCCCGTGTCGCTCGACAGGACCTTGGTGACGACGTTCGCCCCCGGCGCTCCCTGGGCGGCGTCGAGCGAGATGAGCGAGCCGCCGAGGCCGAGCGAGCCCACCATGGAGGCGGCCAGCCGGGTCGCGGCGTCGAGGTCGCCGCTCGGGCCCGTCCCCGACTCCCCGAAGAACACCTCCTCGGCCACCATGCCGCCGAAGGCGATCTCGATGAGGGCGACGATCTCGGTGCGGGTGCGCAGGAAGCGCTCCTCGGTCTCCGAGTGCGACAGCAGGCCGAGGGCGGTGCCCCGCTTGATGATGGAGAGCACCTCCAGCTTGCGGCCCTTGCCCACCAGGTGGGCGACGGTGGCGTGGCCGGCCTCGTGGGTGGCGATCGTCCGCCGCTCGACCTCGCTGTACTCGACGGGGTGCTTGAGCCCGAGCTCCTCGGTCATGCGCGCCTGCTGGAGGTCGTCCCAGTCGAGGGCGCCGGCACCGCGGCGGAGGGCCCACACGAGCGCCTCGTCGAGCAGGTGCTCGATCATCACCGGGGAGTAGCCGAACGTCATGGCGGCGAGGGCGTCCCGGACCTCGTCGTCGTCGAGGGCGGCGACGTGGGACTTCTTGTCCAGGTAGTAGTCGATGATCTCCCCGCGGCCGCTGCGGCTGGGGAGGTCGAAGTGGATCGAGCGGTCGAACCGGCCCGGCCGCAGCAGGGCCGGGTCGAGGTCGGCGGCGCGGTTGGTGGCCCCGATCACCAGGATGTTGGCCGGCACGGGGGCGGGCTTGCGGAGCTGGCGGCGGGCCGGCAGCCACCGGTTGACCTGGTCGACGAACCAGCCGGCCAGCCGTCGGCCGGCCGGGGGCGTGTCGAACGACTGGAGCTGGATCAGCAGCTCGTTGACGACGCCCGTGATCCCCTCCCGGCCCCCCGAACCGCCCATGCCGGTGCGGGCACCGCCGATGGCGTCGATCTCCTCGATGAACCCGATGGCGCCGCCCTCCTTGCGGGCGTAGCTGCGCAGGGCCTTGAAGTACGTGCGGATCTTGCGGTTGGTCTGGCCGTAGTACATCGACTGGAAGGCGGACGACGACACGAAGAGGAAGGGCACGCCCGCCTCCCGGGCCATGGCCTTGGCCATGTAGGTCTTGCCGGTGCCCGGGGGGCCCTCGAAGAGGATGGCCCGGCGGGGCGTGCCGCCCATCTGCTCCTTGAAGGTGCGGTGGGCGAGGAAGAGGTTGAGGGTGCGCACGACCTCCTCGACGACGATGCCGGCGCCCTTGACGTCGGCCAGCGACACGTCGATCTCGGCCGGGCGGAACAGCACGTGGGGCGACCGCCCCGCCCCCAGGAGGGGGAGGAGGATGACGAGGGTCAGGATCAGGATGAGGATCAGCCCCGGCACGAGCTCGGGCGGGATGGGCAGGTCGGGCATCCCGAACCGGACCGGGTCGCCGCCGGCCAGGCGCGACCACATCCACAGCGCCAACGGGGCGAGGACGACGATGGCGCCGAGCAGTCGCCGCCGCCTCGACCGTTCCCGGGAGACGGCCACGTCGACGGCTGCGTGGCGCAGCACCTGGGCCTGGCCGAGACTGCTGAGTTCCATGACGCCCGTTCCTTCCGCCGCTCCGTGACTAGTCAGTCACTGTACGTGGTTCCCGGTGCCACTCCCAGGGCGTCTTTGTCGGGTGCGACGGGGCTCGACCGGTCGGGCCGCTGGATTTTCCGCGGTCAGCCGGCGGTGCGGAGGCCCCAGTACGGCCGTCGCCCGGCCGGGATGTCGTGCCGGGGGGGGTTGGTCCGGTCCCGCTCCGACACGACGGGGCCGGCGACGCCCCAGTCCGCCTTCACCGCCGGGTCGTCCCACGCCAGCCCGAGCTCGTCGGCGCCGTTGTAGTAGCCGTCGACCAGGTAGGTGAGGGTCAGGTCGGTGAGCGAGGCGAAGCCGTGGGCGACGCCGGGCGGGATGAACACGCCCTTCTCGGCGTCGCCGTCGAGGTCCAGCTCCAGGGTGGCGCCGTCGGTGGGGGACCCCTCGCGCAGGTCGTGCAGCACGACCCGGGCCCGACCCCGGGTGACGTACCAGTAGTCCGCCTGGTGGAGGTGGTAGTGGAGGCCGACGAGGGCGCCCGCCCGCTTCTCGGAGCGGTTGCCCTGCACCATCTCGCGCCCGGCCGGGAACCACGACCGGCGGTACGTCTCGACGAACCGGCCCCGCTCGTCGCCGTGGACGTCGGGCGTGACGACCACGACGCCGTCGATCACGTCCGACGAGTCGATGGTGGGCACGGCGGGAGCGTAGCGGCGTGGGCGATGGGCAGCCCGGGCCCGGTTCTGTGGACGGAACGAGCCGCATACCGGCGGCTGGTGCCCGGAGGAAGGGCGGTCAGCGCGCCATCCCGGGCCGGGCCCGGGCGCCGGCGACCAGGGCCAGCCCGAGGGCCACGCCGGCGACAACCGAGAGGGCCCCGCCGGGGCGGCCTCCGGTGGCCACGGCCAGGCCGGCGACGGCCAGGAGCGCGCCGTTGCGGACCAGGGTGTCGGCGCCCACCGGTTCGGGCGACGTCTCCCCGAAGCAACCGCAGGGCACGGCCTGGCCCCGGGCCAGCCGGAGGGCGACGGCGGCGCTGAAGGCGACGAGCAGCCCGGCCGCCGCCACGGCCGTCCACGGGTGGCCGACGCCGGTGGCGAGGAAGGCGCCGAGCACCAGCTCGACCCAGGGGAGGAGCGGCGCCAGCCACCCGGGCGCCCCGAAGGCGGCCGCCGTGGCCGGCCACGCCGGCTGGCGGAGCTTGGCCGCGCCGGTGGCGAGGAGCACCACACCCAGGGCGATCAGGGCCGTCACCGCGCCGGGCCTGCCGGGCGCGCCGGGGGGGCGGCGGCGCCGGTCAGGGCTCGAAGCGGCCGTAGCCGCCCCGGTAGAAGAGCAGCGGCCGCCCCCCGCCGGCCACCCCGAGGTCGAGGGCCCGCCCCACGGCGATGAGGTGGTCTCCGCCGTCGTGCTCCGCCTCGATGCGGCAGTCCACCCACGCCAGCACACCGTCGAGCAGGGGCGAGCCGGAGGCGGGCGACGGCCGCCACCCCAGCCCCCGGAAGCGGTCGCCGCCCGGCGCCGCGAACACCCGGCCGACGGCCTCCTGGTCGTCGGCCAGGATGTTGGCGCAGAACGTGCCCGTCGAGCGCAGCCTCGGCCAGGTGGCCGACGAGCGGGCCGGGCAGATGGTGACCAGCGGCGGGTCGAGCGACACCGAGGTGAACGACTGCACGGTGAACCCGACGGGCTCGCCGCCGTGGAGGCCGGTGACCACCACCACGCCGGTGCAGAAGTGGCCGAGGACCTGGCGGAACCGGGCGGCGTCGAAGCCGCTCGGGGGCGAGGCCGGGCCGGACGCGCCGCTCAGCTCGACGTCGTCCGGCGGCGCGGGGTCGGCAGGGTCGGGGATGCGCGCATCGTACGACCGTGCCCCGCCGGGCCTACCGGGTGGTGGTACCGACCAGCCCGCGCTGCTGGAGCATGACCTTGAGGTCGTGGGGGTTGGAGGCGGTCATCATGGCGCCCCGCAGGTCGACCGCACCGGACTGGTAGAGCTTGACCAGCGCCTGGTCGAACGTCTGCATGCCGTAATACTCGCCGTCGGCCACGATCTCGTGGATGTCGCCCGTGCGCTGCGGGTCGACGATGCACTGCTGGAGCCGCCCGTTCACGACCATCACCTCCAGCGCCGGGACCCGGCCCGTGCCGTCGGCCGTCGGCACCAGGCGCTGGCAGATGGTGCCCTTGAGCGACCCGGCCAGGGCCACGCGGATCTGGTTCTGCTGGTGGGGAGGGAAGAAGTCCACGATGCGGTTGACCGTCTCGGTGGCGTCGATGGTGTGAAGGGTGGAGAAGACGAGGTGGCCGGTCTCGGCGGCGCTGAGGGCGGCGGCCACCGTCTCCTGGTCGCGCATCTCGCCCACCAGGATCACGTCGGGGTCCTGGCGCATGGCGGCCCGCATGGCGCTGGCGAAGTCGTTGGTGTCGAAGCCGATCTCGCGCTGGTTG
>DATLFN010000164.1 GCA_035540975.1 Acidimicrobiales bacterium | reverse complement strand
TCCGGCGGTTGCGTGTGGAAGCGCCGTCGCTCAACGGATAAAAGGTACCCCGGGGATAACAGGCTCATCTTCCCCAAGAGTCCATATCGACGGGAAGGTTTGGCACCTCGATGTCGGCTCGTCGCATCCTGGGGCTGAAGCCGGTCCCAAGGGTTGGGCTGTTCGCCCATTAAAGCGGTACGCGAGCTGGGTTTAGAACGTCGTGAGACAGTTCGGTCCCTATCCGATGCAGCCGTAGGAATCCTGAGGAAGGCTGTCCCTAGTACGAGAGGACCGGGACGGACGCAGCTCTTGTGTGGCAGTTGTCCTGCCAAGGGCACCGCTGCTTTGCGACCTGCGGAAGGGATAAGCGCTGAAAGCATCTAAGTGCGAAGCTCGTTCCAAGATGAGGATTCCCACAGGGTTAACCTGGTAAGGCCCGTGGCCAGACGACCACGTTGATAGGCCGGAGGTGTACGCACAGCAATGTGTTCAGCCGACCGGTACTAATCGGCCGAGGGCTTGGGACAAACTCGCTCGTGCTCGCTATGGAACGCTTGGGGAGGCCTGTGCCTCGTCCCTCTTTGACAACCTGAGCACCGGTTTCCGGTGGCCATAGCGGCGGAGTCACACCCGTTCCCATTCCGAACACGGAAGTTAAGCCCGCCAGCGCCGATGGTACTTGGGGGGGAACCCCCTGGGAGAGTAGGTCGCCGCCGGATTTCTTCTGAAGCCCTCGCCTCGGCGGGGGCTTCTTTGCGTTCCGAGTACGCTGCCGCACATGCCGCCCCGGGAACCGAAGCGTTCCCCGAGCCCGCGCGACGGGGCCGGGTCCGCCGGCGCCCGCCGCGGCGCGGGCGAGGGGCGGGCCGGCGGTCGCGCCGCGGGACCGGCAGCGCCGGGCAAGGCCGGCAGCGCAGGGACGGGCGCGTCGAAGGGGCGCAGCGCGGGGCGGCCGAGGCCCGCAGAGAAGTCGGCGACGGGCGGCGGCGAGCGTCGTGAAAGCTCCGGTGCGGTGCGCAAGCGCCCATCGGCCGCCGGCGGTCCGGCCCCGGCCAGCGGTGCGGCCCGCCGAACCGGTCGGTCGACCGGTGCGCTCCGGCAGGAGCGGGACGAGGCGGGTGCCGCCGGTCGACGCCCCACCCGGACCCCGGCCCGGTCGGCGGTGCCCGCCGGCCCGCCCGCCCGGCGCGGCGGGCCACCGCGGGCCAGGGCTGCGGCGGACGGTGCCCGGCGCGCCACCGCGACCGGTCGCCTCCGGCCACCGCCGGGCGACGGGCCGGCTCCGGGCGGCGGCCACTGGCCGCGCCAGGGCCAGAGCGGTGCCCGGCGGCCGACGGCCGCCGGCGCCCCCAGCCGAACGAGTGACCGTTCGGCATCGCCGAGAGGCGGTGGTCGCACGGCGGACCGTCCTCGTTCCGAAGCCGGCGGCGCCACCGGGGCGGCACGGCCCCGCTCGACGGCTGCGGTCGCCAGCCGCGCGGGAACCGGCCGTCCCGCCGGTCCCGGCGGAGGCTCCCGCACGGGAACCGGCCGTCCCGCCGGCCCGGGCTCGCGCACGGGGACCGGCCGCCCCACAGCGGCCGCCAGCCGTGGTGGCGCTGGCGGGCCGTCCGGCGTGGGTGCAGGTTCCCGCACGGGGACCGGGCGACCTGCGGCCGCCGCGGGCGGGCGCTCGGGCGGCAGTCGTGGTGGCGCCGGCCGTCCCGACGGTCCCGGGGGAGGCTCGCGCACGGGGTCGGGCCGCCCGGGGACCGCAGCGGGCGCCGGCCGTGGCGGCGCCGGCCGTCCACCGTCGTCGCGGCGCGTCGACGACCGACGGGCGGGTTCGGGCGACACGACGCCGGGCGGCCCCCCCGGCGTGCCGGGGCGCCGCCCGGCCGCCGCCCGGCGACGGCAGGACACCCCGGCGGCCCCCGGCGGCCGCTTGGCGCCCGAGGCGCGGCGAGCGGTGGCGCGTGGCCGTTCGGTCGAGCCCGACGACGCGGCGAGGCGCTTTCGGGGAAGCGTGGCGCGCAAGGGCGCCCGGGTCGTCACCGCCTATGACGACGGCCGGTGGAAGGGTGACACAACCGGACGGGACCGCACCGCCGAGCGGCCCGAGTGGGAACCCGAGGTCTGGATCGAGGACGAGGCGGAGGCGGCCGCCCCGTCGGACGCGGCCGCCCCGTCGGAGGCGAGACCGCGGCGGCGAGCCGCCGCCGTTCCCGAGGACGTCCGAGCCGAGCTGGCCGACGCGGTGGGGCGCACGGGGGCGGAGCGGGTGCAGCACCGCCTGTCCGAGGCGATCAAGGCCTACGAGCGCGACCGCTACGCCGACGCGCTCCGCACCCTCCGGCCGCTGGCCCGGGCCGCCCCCCTGTCCGCCACCGTGCGGGAGCTGCACGGGCTCACCCTGTACCGCCTCGGCCGCTGGCCCCTCGCCATCAAGGAGCTCGAGGCCTTCCACGCCCTCACCGCCTCGTACGACCAGCACCCCGTCCTCGCCGACTGCCACCGGGCGTTGCGGCACTGGAAGGACGCCGAGCGGGTGTGGGACGAGCTGCGCCGGGCGTCGCCGCCGGCCGAGCTGCTCGCCGAGGGGCGGATCGTGATGGCTGGTGCGCTGGCCGACCAGGGCCAGCTGGCCGCCGCCATCGCCCTGCTGGAGCAGGCCAAGACGAAGGAGCGCCCCCCGCCGCTGCACCACCTCCGGACCTGGTACGCCCTGGCCGACCTGTACGAGCGGGCCGGCGACGTCCCCCGGGCCCGGGCGCTCTTCGCCACCGTGCTCGACACCGACCCAACTCTGTTCGACACGGCCGACCGCCTCGCCGCCCTGGTGTGACGGTGGTGGTGCCCGTCGGTGCCCACGAACCGCCTGTCACACCCGCCCGCTAGCGTCGTCGCCGGCGCTTCCCCCGTGCGCAAGGTGCGAACAAGGAGAGGTGTCGTGACGAACATCGTGGTCCTCCGGGGCCGGCTCACCAGGCCGGCCGCCGTGCGGTCGCTGCCGTCGGGCGACGAGCTGGTCGAGCTCGAGGTGTCCGTTCCTCGGGATGGCGAGCGGGCCGAGTCGGCGCCCGTCGTGTGGTCGGACGCCCCGGCGGCGGCCCGCGAGCTGGATGTCGACGAGGAGGTGGTGGTCGTGGGGCGGGTGCGCCGGCGCTTCTTCCGGGCCGGCGGCTCGACCCAGAGCCGCACCGAGGTGGTGGCCGAGACGGTGGTGCCGGCTTCGCAGGCACGACGGGTGCGAGCGGCCGTGGGCAGGGTGGCCGCCCGCCTGGAGACCGCCTGAGGCCCGGTCGGTCAGCCCTCGACGGAGCGGAACACCATGCCGGTGCGCGGCTTGGGCGTGAAGAACGTGGTCTTGGCCGGCATGCGGGCGGCGCCGTGGCCGATCTCGGCGATCTGGTCCACGGTGGCCGGCCTGATCAGGATCGTCGCCTGCGCATCGCCGTTCGCCACGGCCGCCGCCGACTCGGCCACGCCGTGCTGGTACGCCAGGGTGTGGGGGGGGAACATCGAGAGTGCGACGTCGAGGCGGCTGGAGTCGAGGGCGTGCTCGGACGCGGCCTCGGTCGCCTCCTTGGGCCGGAGGAGCCACCAGCCCGAGGTGGTGCCGAGGGCCAGGGCACCCTCGGCCGCCATGCGAGCCGGGAGGTCCGCCGGATCGCCGTCGGCGGCCTGGAGGTCGAAGTGGACGGCCAGGGCCCGGGGCACGTCGAAGCCGTCGGGGAGGCCCGAGACCAGGCGGTGCGTCGGTGCCACGGTCAGCTGGTCCTCGCGCGCCTCCACCACCCAGGCCATGACGGCGTCGTACCC
This sequence comes from Acidimicrobiales bacterium, assembly GCA_035540975.1. Lineage (NCBI taxonomy): Bacteria > Bacillati > Actinomycetota > Acidimicrobiia > Acidimicrobiales > Acidimicrobiales bacterium. Next base: position 16,519 of record DATLFN010000164.1, on the reverse strand, counting down.
GCCGGGGGCGCCGTTGGTGGCGGCGCGCCGCTCGTCGCGATAGGCGAGCGCGGTCTCGTAGCGGTGGTGGCCGTCGGCCACGATCACGGGTGAGGCGGCGACGGCTGCGGCGATGGCGTCGACCACGCCGGGTCGGGTCACCCGCCACAGCCGGTGATGGACCCCGTCGGTGTCGGTGGCCCTGGCGTCGGGAGGGGTGGCCAGCTCGCACAGCTCGGTGAGGCCGGGCGTGGTCGACAGCACCCAGATCGGTGACAGGTTCGCCCGGCACGCCCGCAGCAGGTCGAGCCGGTCGGCGCGGGCCTTCGGCGTGGTGTGCTCGTGCGGCAGGACGTCGCCCTCGTCCAGGGTCGACAGCTCGAGGGCGCCGATCACGCCGGTGGTCTGGCGGGGCGTGCCGGAATCGTCGTGATAGCCCATCCGGTAGACGTAGAAGGACGGCTCGTCGTCGACCGCCAGGACCCCGGCGGCGATCCACTGCGCCCAGATCGCCGCCGCCGCCTCGTAACGGTCGCGCCCCTCCTCGTCGACCGGCAGCTCGACGCGGACGGCATTGTGCGGGCTGCGCTCGGCCAGCGCCGCCCGCTCGTCCGGGGTGATCACGTCGTAGGGCGGGCAAAGGAGGTCGTCGAGGCGGCCGTCGGGCGCCGCGTAGCGCACACCGGCGAAGGGCTGGAAGCGGGGCACGTCCCATGCGTAGCACAGGCCGGAAAGTCCCTCGGGTGGCGAAACCGACGCCCGGCTCCCCGTCCCTGGCGGCGACGTCGTCCGGTCGCCGGTTGGTACCCGGGACGCTTGGGCGACCACCATGGCGGCCATGACCTGGGCGGTGGACCTCGACGGCGTGCTGTGGCGGGGTGACACGCCGATCCCGGGGTCGGCGGACGCCGTCGCCCGCCTGCGTGGCGCCGGCCACCGGGTGGTGTTCCTGACCAACAACTCCAACAAGCGGGTCGCCGGCTACGTCGCCAAGCTGGTCGATGCCGGCGTGCCGGCCGAGCCGGAGGACGTGGTGACGTCGGCCCAGGCGGCCGCCTCCCTCCTGGAGCCCGGGACCACGGCCCTGGTGTGCGCCGGCCCCGGCGTCGAGGAGGCGCTCGCCGACCGCGGCGTCGAGCCGGTCACCGGGGGCCGGGCCGACGCCGTCGTGGTCGGCTGGCACTCGGAGTTCGACTACGAGCGCCTCACCGTGGCGGCGGCCGCCGTCCGGGCCGGCGCCCGCCTCATCGGCACGAACGACGACGCCACCTACCCCACTCCCGAGGGCGAGATCCCCGGCGGTGGGGCCCTGCTGGCGGCCGTCGCCTACGCCGCCTCGGCCGCGCCCGAGGTGGCGGGCAAGCCCCACGACGCCATGGTCGCCCTGGTGAAGGAGCGGGTGGGCCCGGTCGAGGTGATGGTGGGCGACCGCCCGTCGACCGACGGCATGCTGGCCAGGAACATGGGCGCCCGGTTCGCCCTCGTCCTGAGCGGGGTGACGGAGGCCGCCGACCTCCCGGTGGAGCCCGCTCCCGACGTGGTGGCCGACGACCTGGCCGCCGTGGTCGCCCGGGAGCTGGGCGAGTCGTGACGGCGGCAGCGGTGGCGGCGCCGCTCGGTCAGTAGCGCCAGGGGGTCGGCGTGGGCGCGTTGTAGTACCGCTCCTCGGGGTCGCCCGTCGCCCGGAGGAGGAGGCCGGCCAGGACGCCGAAGACGAAGCCGCCGACGTGGGCCATCCACGCCACGCCCTCGTTCGGGTTGATGAAGAACTGCGACACCAGCCAGATCCCGAGCAGCCACTTGGCGGCGATGTCGCGGAACAGGACGATGAAGCCGAGAAGGATCAGCGACCTGATCCGCACGTTGGGATAGAGCACGAGGTAGGCGCCCATGACGCCGGCGATGGCTCCCGACGCGCCCACCAGGGGAACGGTGCTGTCGGGCTGCACGGCGATGTGGGCGGCCGTCGCCGCGATCCCCGCGGCCAGGTAGAAGGCGACGAACTTCGCCACTCCCAGCCGGTCCTCGATGTTGTTGCCGAAGACCCACAGGAACAGCATGTTCCCGAGCAGGTGGATCCAGCTCCCGTGCATGAACATCGAGTACACGAGGGCGAGGTACTCGTTCTTGTCGGGGAAGTACGGTCGGGTCGACGGCAGCGACGTGCACGCCGTGTCGTCGCCGAACCGGACGGTGTCGCGGATCTCCTCCACGGCGAGCGGGCGTCCCTGGACGACCTCGCAGGGGATGGCCGCCGTCTCGAAGGTGAACTCCTCGTTGTCCTCCCTCTGCCCGGCCTGCTGCACGAGGACCCACACGCCGACGCAGATGGCGATGATGACGACGGTCACCACGGCCGTGTTGCGGGTCGGGTTCTCGTCCTTCAGCGGCAGCACGGTGGGCCGAGGCTAGCGGGACCGCCTGGCGCCGCCTCGGCACTAGGATCGGTCCGATGAGCGACAGCGATCCGCTCCGCCGGTACATCGAGGCCGGGATCGCCCTCACCCAGCTGACCCGGTCTCGCGCCGAGGCCATCGTCAAGGAGCTGGTGAAGGCGGGCGAGGTGCAGCGCGAGCACGCCCAGGAGCGGGTGGAGGACCTGCTCGAGCGCAGCCGGAAGGGGACCGGCGACATGGCGGCGTCGATTCGCGGCGAGATCGCCGAGCAGCTGTCCTCCATGGGGTTCGCCACCAAGGCGGACCTGGCCGCCCTCGAGGCCCGGCTGACCGCCCGGATCGCCGCAGCGACGGGCGAGCCGGTGACGGCGGGGGAGGCGGCGGCCGCGACGCCTCCGGCGGCCGCGGCGACGGGGCCGAGTGCCGCCGGGCGCAAGCGTGCGGCCGGGCCTCCCGGAGCGACGCCGCCCACACCGCCGCCGGGCACGGCGGCCCGGAAGTCACCCGCCGCCGCCAAGGCGGGGACGGCGGCCGGCGTGCCGAAGGCGGGCACGGCGGCCACCGCGGCCGAGGCGGCCGGGAAGCCTCCCGCCACACCACGGCCGGCCAAGGCGGCCGGGGAGTCACCTGCCGCCCCCACCGCCGCCAGCGCGGCGAAGGCGGCCAGGGCCGGTGGCACCGGAACCGGAAGGGGTGCGGCCTCCGCGTCGGCGAGCACCGCCGAGGCGGCCAATGCGACCAAGGCGGCGAAGGCCCCGCCGGGCTCGGCGGCGCGTGCCGCCAAGGCGCCCCCGCGCCGGTCCGGCTCGGCGCCCGGCGCCGACACAGGCTGAGCGCGGCTCCCGCCGGCCGCCGGCGCCTGGACGCCGAGCTGGTGCGGCGGGGCCTGGCGCCCAGCCGCGAGCAGGCCCGGTCCCGCATCGAGGAGGGCCGCGTGCTGGTGGGCGGCGCGCCGGCGGAGAAGTCGTCCCGGTTGGTGTCGCCGGCCGAGCCGGTGGAGCTCCTCGGCCCGCCGCCCCGCTTCGTCGGGCGGGGCGGGGAGAAGCTGGACGCCGCCCTGGAACGCTTCGGGGTCGAGGTGGCCGGCCGGGCCGCGCTGGATGCCGGCGCGTCCACCGGCGGGTTCACCGACTGCCTCCTCCAACGGGGCGCCGCATCGGTCGTTGCGGTCGACGTGGGCACGGGCCAGCTCCACGAGCGCGTCCGCGCGGACCCCCGGGTGACGGTGCTCGACCGCACCAACGTGCGGAACCTCGTCCTGCCCCGCCCGGTCGAACTGGTGGTGGCGGACCTCTCCTTCATCTCCCTGGGCACGGTGGCGCCGGCCCTCGTCGGTGCCAACGCCGAGCCGGGCGCCGACGTGGTGGTCCTGGTCAAGCCCCAGTTCGAGGCAGGAAGGGCCGAGGCGGCTCGGGGTAAGGGCGTCATTCGCGACGCCGCCGTCTGGCGGCGCGTGCTCGAGGAGGTGCGCTCCGCCCTCACGACACAGCGAGCCGCGATGATGGGGGCCATGGTGTCGCCCCTCACCGGCGCCGACGGCAACGTCGAGTTCCTGGCCCACTTCGTCGCCCACGCGGGCGACGCCGCCGCCGCGGCCGTGGACCTCGACGCCGTGGTGTCCGACGCGGGGCGGGCGTAGCGGTGGCCGCCGTCGCCCTCGTGCCCCACCGCGTCCGCCCCGAGGCGGTGGAGGTGGCGCTCGCCGCCGCACGCTGGCTCGGGGAGCGGGGGCACGAGGTGCGCGTCCCCGAGGACGACGCCGCCGGGGAGTTGGAGGGCCTCGCCTACCCCGTCGAGAAGCTGAGCGCCGACCTCGACCTGGTCGTCAGCCTGGGCGGAGACGGGACCATGCTCCACGCCGTCGCCCTCGTCGCCGGCTCGGACGTGCCCGTGCTGGGCGTGAACATCGGCCACCTCGGCTACCTCACCACCGACGTCGATCCGGCCGACCTGGCGGGGGCGCTGGAGCGCTTCCTGGCCGGCGACCACCGAGTCGAGAACCGGATGGCGCTGGAGGTCGAGGTCCGGTCGGCCGGCACCACCGAGGTCCGGACCTGCCTGAACGAGGCCGTGCTCGAGAAGACGGTGTCGGGGCACACCGTTCGCATCTCCGTCCGGGTGAACGGGAAGCCGTTCCACGCCTACGCGGCGGACGGCCTCATCGTCGCCACGCCGACGGGGTCGACGGCCTACAACCTCTCGGCGCGCGGCCCGATCCTGTCGCCCCTCCTGCGGGCCGTCGTCGTCACCCCGGTGTCGCCGCACAGCCTGTTCGCCCACTCGGTGGTGCTCGGCCCCGAGGAGCTGCTCGAGGTGGAGCTGCTGGACGGCCGCCCGGCGGCGCTGGTGCTGGACGGGCGCGACGTCGGTCCGCTGGTGCCGGGCGATTCGGTGGCGTGCCGGCCCGCGCCCCACGACGCCCGCTTCGTCACCTTCGCCGACCGCGACTTCCACCAGATCCTCAAGGCCAAGTTCGGGCTGGGCCGCTGATGCTCGTGGAGCTGGCCGTCCGCGACCTCGGGGTGATCGCCGAGCTGCGGGTCGTGCTGGGCCCCGGGATGACCGCGGTCACCGGCGAGACGGGCGCCGGGAAGACGATGCTCGTGGAGGCCATCGAGCTGTTGATGGGCGGCCGGGCGGACGGCGTGCTCGTGCGGTCCGGAGCGGACGAGGCGTGGGTCGAGGGCCGGTTCTCGGTCGACGACGAGGAGGTCGTGCTGGCCCGGGCGGTACCCGCGTCGGGCCGGTCGCGTGCGTACGTGAACGGGCGCATGGCGCCGGTGGCGGCCCTGGCCGAGGCGGGGAGCCGCCTGGTCGACCTGCACGGCCAGCACGCCCACCAGTCGCTGCTGGCCGCCGCCGCCCAGCGGGCCGCCCTCGACGCCTTCGCCGGGGTCGACCACGGGCCGTTGGTGGCCGCCCGGCTGCGGGTCCGCGAGCTGGACGCCGCGCTGGCCGACCTCGGCGGCGACGAGCGGACGCGCGCCCGCGAGGCCGACCTCCTCCGCTTCCAGCTGGCCGAGCTGGACGCCGCCGCCATCGGCGACCCCGACGAGGAATCGGTGCTGGAGGCGGAGGAGGACGCCCTGGCCGACGCCGCCGCATCGCGCCACGCGGCGGCGCTGGCGGCGGCGTTGCTGCGGGGAGACGAGGGGGAGGGCGACGTGGTGGGCCGGGCCGTCGCCGCCGTCGCCGGCCGGCCGCCGTTGGCCGATCTGGAGACCCGGCTCCGTTCGCTCGCCGCCGAGGCGGCCGACGTGGCCGCCGAGCTGCGCGCCGCCGCCGAGTCGCTGGAGGACGACCCCGAGCGGCTGGCCGCCGTCCGGGCCCGCCGCCGCGCCCTGCACGAGCTGCGGCGGAAGTACGGCGAGTCCCTGGCCGACGTCGTCCGCTTCGCCGACGAGGCCCGGGCCCGCCTCGGCGCCATCGAGCACCACACCGAGCGGGCCCGACGGCTGGAGGACGAGCGGGCGGCCGCGCGGGCGGATCTCGCCCGGGCCGAGGCGGTGGTGGGCGCCCGCCGGCGGGCGGCGGCGCCCGACCTGGGGCGCGCCGTCGAGGCCCACCTGCGGGAGCTGGCCCTGCCGTCGGGCCGCCTGGAGGTGCGGGTGGGCGCCGGCGACCCGGGCGACGACGTCACCTTCCTGCTGGCGGCCAACCCGGGCGAGGAACCGCTGCCCCTGGCCCGGGTGGCGTCGGGCGGCGAGCTGGCCCGCACGATGCTGGCCCTCCGCCTGGTGCTGGACGAGGCCCAGGCGCCGCCGACGATGGTGTTCGACGAGGTGGACGCGGGGATCGGCGGCCAGGCGGCCCTCGCCGTGGGCCGGCGGCTGGCCACCCTGGCCGCCCGCTCGGGCGGCGGTGACGGCGCCCGCCAGGTCCTGGTGGTCACCCACCTGCCCCAGGTGGCCGCCTTCGCCGACGCTCAGCTGGCGGTGCGCAAGGTCGAGCGAGCCGGGCGGGCGGTGGCCGAGGCGGCGGTCGTGTCGGGCGAGGACCGGGTCGTCGAGCTGTCGCGGATGCTGTCCGGTCACCCCCGCAGCGCTGCGGCGCGCGGGCACGCCGAGGAGCTGCTGGCGGCGGCGGCCGAGGACCGGGCCCGATGATGTCCCGCCGCCAGGCCACGCCCCTGGTGCCGATGGGCGTGGCGCGGGTGGACCGGCGCACCAAGGAGCTGACGAAGCGGCTCCAGCCCGGCGAGGTGGCGGTCATCGACCACGAGGACCTCGACCGGGTGGCCGCCGAGGCGCTGGTGCGCTGCGGGGTGGCGGCCGTCGTCAACGCCTCGATGTCGCTCTCCGGGCGCTACCCGAACGGCGGCCCGCTGGTGCTGGCGGAGGCCGGGGTCCCGCTCCTGGACGGCGTGGGTCGTCACGTCATGGACCTGGTCGGCGACGGCCAGACCGTGCGCGTCGACGGCGACGAGGTGTGGGTCGACGGGGCGATCGTCGGCCGGGGCGTGCGCCAGGACCTGGCGTCGCTGCGGCGCGACTACGAGGCGGCCCGGGAGACGATGGGCGAGGCGCTCGAGCTGTTCGCCTCCAACACCCTGGAGTACCTGCGCCACGAGCACGACATGGTCCTCACGTCGCCCGTGATGCCGGACCTGGCCGTCGACATGGCCGGGCGCCACGTGCTGATCGTCGTCCGCGGCTTCGACTACCGAGAGGACCTGGCCCACCTGCGCAGCTACGTCCGCGACCTCCGCCCCGTGCTGCTCGCCGTCGACGGCGGGGCCGACGCCCTCCTGGAGTTCGGCCTGCGCCCCGACGTCATCCTCGGTGACTTCGACTCCGTCTCCGACGCCGCCCTGGGCTGCGGGGCCCAGCTGATCGTCCACTCGTACCGGGGCGGGCAGGCGCCGGGCGCGGCGCGGCTGGAGGCGATGGGGCTGGAGTACGACACCTTCTCGCCCATGGGCACGAGCGAGGACGCGGCGATGCTGCTGGCCTTCGAGAAGGGCGCCGAGCTCATCGTGGCCGTCGGCACCCACGTGTCCATGGTCGAGTTCCTCGACAAGGGCCGGGCCGGCATGGCGTCCACCTTCCTGACCCGCCTCAAGGTCGGCCAGCTGCTGGTGGACGCCAAGGGGGTGAGCAAGCTGTACCAGAGCCGGATCCGCAAGGCCGACCTGGTGTTCTTCCTGCTGGCCGCCATGCTGTGCTTCGTCGTCGTGGTGGTGGCCGTGTTCCCGCGGGTGTTCCTCGACAGCTTCTGGCTCCTGGTGCGCGAGGCGTGGCGCTCGCTCACCCACTAGTGCCCCGATGATCAGCTTCCGCTTCCACCTCGTCTCCCTCACCGCCGTGTTCCTCGCCCTCGGGATCGGCATCGCCGTCGGCGCCAGCGTCGTCGACCGGGCCACCGTCGACCTGCTGGAGGACCGCCTGGCGGGTGTGGAGAACCGGCTGGACGCCACCGACACCGAGAACGCCGAGCTGCGCCGCCAGCTGGCGGAGTGGGCGACGTTCACCGAGCAGGCGCGGGACCAGGCGGTGGCCGGGCGCCTGGACGGGGTGCCGGTCCTGGTGATCGGCGTGCAGGGGATCGACCGGGGGCCGGTCGAGGCGTTCCGCCAGACGCTCAACGCCGCCGACGCCGACCTGGTCGGCACCGTCTGGTTCACCTCCAAGATGCGGCTCGACAAGGACGAGGACGCGGTGGCCCTCGCCGACCTCCTCGGGGTGGCGCCCCGCAGCGGCGACGTGGTGCGCCGCAACCTGGTGGACCTGCTCGTCTCCGAGCTCACCGGGCAGACGGCGACGGGGCTCGTGGCCCGCCTGCGCGACGCCGCCTTCGTCGAGTTCGAGGCGCCCGCCGGGGCGCCCGTCGACCCGGCCGCCCTGGCCACCGGGTCGACCCGGTTCGTGGTGGTGTCCGGCGGCAGGGCCGAGGTGCCGAACGAGCAGCTGGCCGTGCCTCTCGCCACCCAGCTGGCGGAGGGAGCCCGGGCCCGGGTGCTGGCCGTCGAGGCCGGCGAGGACGTTTCCGGCGCCGCGCCGCCCGAGCACGCCGGCGTCTTCGTCGGGCCTCTCCGGTCCGGACCGGCGGCGCCCCTGCTGTCGAGCGTCGACAACCTGGAGGACTGGCGGGGCCGGTTCTCGGCCGTCTTCGCCCTTCGTGACCTCGGCTCGGCCAAGGTGGGCCACTACGGGTCGGGGCCGGGGGCGGTGCGCCTGGTCCCGGAGACGGCGGGATGACGCAGCCCCGGCGAGCGGACGGGGTGGGGACCGTCGCCCCGGTGATGCCAGCGCCGGCGCACGGCGAGGCGCCGGTGGACGCGGGGCCCACCGGAGGGGCCGGGCTGGGCCGGGCCGCCCTGGGGATCTCGGCATGGAACGCCCTGTCGCGCCTCACCGGCTTCGTGCGGGTGCTGGCCGTGGGCGGCGCCCTGGGCGCGACCTACCTCGGGAACACCTACCACAGCGCCAACCTCGTCTCGACGATCACGTTCGAGCTCCTGGCCGCCGGCCTGCTCGCCGCGCCGCTCGTCCCCGCATTCGTGCGCCTCCTGGACGGGGGGCGCCCGGGCGAGGCGGAGCGGCTGGCGGGCGCCCTGCTGGGCGTCACGCTGGCCGCCCTCGGCGCCCTGGCGCTGGCCATGGCGCTGGCCGGGCCCGCCCTGATGCGGCTGTTGACGGCCGGGGTGGACGACCCCGCCGTCCGAGCCCGGGAGGTGCGGCTCGGCGCCTTCTTCCTCTGGTTCTTCCTGCCGCAGATGCTCCTCTACGCGGCCGGCGCGGTGGCCACCGCCCTGCTCAACGCCCGCCGGCGGTTCGCGGCGGCCGCCTTCGCCCCCGTCGCCAACAACGTGGTGGTCACCCTCACCATGCTCGGCTTCGTGGCCGTCACCTCGCCGGGCGAGCGCGGGCTCGGCCTGGGCACCGGACCGGCCATCCTCCTGGCGGTGGGCACCACGGCCGGCGTCGTGGCCATGGCCGCCGTCCCCGTCGCGGCGCTGGCCCGGGCGGGCATTCGCCTGCGGCCGCGCCTCGACCCGCGCCACCCCGGCCTGGGCGCCCTGGCCCGGGCCGGCGCGTGGGGGGTGCTGCTCCTGGCCGCCGTGCAGGTCCTGCTCGCCGTCACCCTCGTGCTCGCCAACGGCGTCGAGGGCGGCGTCGTCGCCCACCAGATCGCCTTCACCTTCTTCCTGCTGCCGTTCGCGCTCGTCGCCCATCCGGTGTTCACGGCCCTGCACCCCCGCCTGTCGTCGGCCGCCGCCGCCGGGCGGTGGGACGACTTCGGCACCGACCTCGGGCAGGGCCTCGGCCGCATGCTCACCCTGGTCCTGCCGGCGGCCGCCCTGCTGGCCGCCCTCGCCTCGCCCGTGCTGGACCTGGTGCGGGTGGGAGAGCTGGACGCCGGCGACGCCGCCCTGGTCGGACGCGTGCTGGCGGCCTACGCCGTCGGGCTGGGCGGGTACGCCGCGTTCCAACTGCTGGTGCGGGCGGCCACGGCGGCGGGCGACGCCCGCCTGCCCGCCCTCGTGGGCCTCGGCGTGGCGGCCGGCGGCGTGGTGGCGATGGTGGCGGGCTCGGCCGCCGCCTCCGGCACCGGCCGCGTCGTCGCCCTCGGCCTCGCCCACTCGGCGGCCATGACGGCCGGTGCGTTCGTGATGTACGGCCTGCTCCGGCGACGGGTGCCGCCGGCGGTGCGCCTGGCACCGGCGGTGGGACGGGCCGTGGCCGCCGCGGCCGCGGTGGCCGCCGTGGCCGCCGGGGGCGCCTCACTGGTGGGCGGCGGCGGCCGGGCCGGTGCGCTCGCCGACGTGGCCGTCGCCGGCCCCCTGGCCGTGGCCGCCGGCGCCGGCGTGCTGTGGGTGCTGCGCTCGCCGGAGCTGGCCGGCGTCGCCGGTCGCCTCGCCTCCCGAGGGCGACCGGCGTGACACCCGGACCGGTCGTCGCCCTCGTCCCGGCCAAGGACCGCGCCGACTCGGTGGGCGCCACGGTCGCCGCCCTCGCCGGCGTGGCCGCCGTCGACGAGGTGGTGGTGGTCGACGACGGGTCGACGGACGGCACGGCCGCCGCCGCGTCGGCCGCCGGCGCACGGGTGGTGCGCCTGGAGGTCAACGTCGGAAAGGGCGACGCGGTGCGGGCCGGTGTGGAGGCGACGCCCCACGCCGGGATCTACCTCCTGGCCGACGCCGACCTCGGCGCCACCGCCGCCCGCACGGGGGTGCTGGTCGGGCCCGTGCGGGCCGGCGAGGCCGACATGACGATCGCCGTCCTGCCCGCCGCCGGCACGCGGGGCGGGCTCGGCGGCGTCCGCCGGCTGGCCGCCGCCGGGATCGCCCGCGCCACGGGCGGCCGCTTCGTGCCCCGGGCGCCCCTGTCGGGGCAGCGGGCGGTGCGCGCCGACCTGCTCCGGTCGCTGCCGCTGGCGGCCCGCTTCGGGCTGGAGACCGGCCTCACCATCGACGCCGTGCGGGCCGGTGCCCGGGTGGTGGAGATGGACGTCGACCTCGACCACCGCCACACGGGCCGGACCCTCGCCGGGTTCCGCCACCGGGCCGTCCAGGGCGCCCAGATCCTCCGTGCCCTGTGGCCGCGGCTCACCTCGGCGGGCCAGCGGGTCGCCCTCGTGCTCGTGGCCGTCGCCGTCGCCGGCGCCGCCATGCTCTGGTCGGGCGACCGCTGGGAGGCGGCCAGCGCTCCCGCCACCGGTCGCGGGTCCAAGGTGGTGATCTTCGGCGTCCCCAAGCTCGGATGGGACGACGTCGGGACCGGCGCCATGCCCAATCTCGACCGCCTGATGGAAGGCGGCGCCGTGGCGGCGACCACGGTCCGCACCCTGGGCGGCCGCCCCACTACCGCCGAGGGGTACGCCACGCTCGGGGCGGGGGCGAAGGTGCGGGCCGACGACGGAGCCGGCTACGCCTTCGAGGCGTCGGCGCCGCTCGAGGGCGGCACGGCGGCGGAGGCGCTCGAGCGGCGCACCGGCAAGCCGGCGGCGGGGGGCGTGGCCGTCGTCGGCGCCCCCGCCATCACCCGCCTCAACGACGGCCGCAACCTCCCGAGCATGCCCGGCGCCCTGGGCGACGCCCTGCGCAGGGCCCACGTCACGACGGCGGTCGTCGGCAACGCCGACATCGCTCCTCCCGCCCTTCCCCGGCGCGGCGTGCTCCTGCGACCGGCGGCGGCGGCCGTGATGGACAGGCGAGGGTGGATAGGGACGGGCGACGTGGGCCAGGAACTGCTGGTCGGCGACGCGTCCGCCCCGTTCGGCCTCCGGGCCGACCCGACGGCGGTGGCCCGGGCGGTGGCCGACGCCTTGTCGACGGCCGACGTGGTGGTCGTCGACCCCGGTGACATGGACCGGGCGGCCGAGTTCGCCGCTCTGTCCACGCCGGCGGCGGCCGCCGTCGCCCGCCGCCAGGCCGTGGCGTCCACCGACCGGATCCTCGGTGCCGTGGCCGATCTCGGCGGGCCGGGCACCCTGGTCCTGGTGGTGTCGGTGGCGCCCCCGGGCAAGGACTGGAGCCTCACGCCGCTGGTGGCGTCGGGCGCCGGCGTGCAGCGCGGCTACCTCCACTCGCCGTCCACGCGCCGACTCGGCGTGGTCGCCCTCACCGACGTGGCGCCGACGGTGCTGGACGCCGTGGGCGTGCCCGTCCCCGAGGGGATGATCGGGCACCCGCTGCGCTACGCATCCCGCCCCGTCGACCTGGCCAACCTGCGCGACGCCGACCGTGACGAGGCGTTCCGGGAGTCGCTCTACTACCCGCTCGTCGCCTCCTTCATCATGGCCCAGGCCGCGGCGTACGCCGTGGCGCTGGTGGCGTTCGCCCGCCTCGGGGGCCGCGGTCGCACCAGCGCGTTCCTCCGCTGCGGGGCGGTGGCCGTGAGCGCCTGGCCCCTCGCCACCTTCCTGCTGCGGGCCATCCCCGACGTCGCCGTGCTGGGAGCGGGCGCCGTGCCGCTGCTGGCCGCGCTGGTGGCCGGCATCACCGCCCTGGCCCTCCGAGCGGGGCGGGGGCGCCCGCTGGCGCCGCTGGCCTGGGTGTCGGGCGCCACGGTGGCGCTGCTGGTCGGCGACCTCGCCACCGGCGGCCACCTCCAGACGTCCAGCCTGCTCGGGTACTCGTACAACACCGCCGCCCGGTTCACGGGCCTGGGGAACACGGCCTTCGGCGTCCTGGCCGCCTCCTCCGTCCTCGCCGTCGCCCTCCACGTCCACCACGCGCCGCGCCGGGCGGAGGCGACGGTCACGGCGGCCGGCGTCCTCGCCCTGGTCGCCCTGGCCGACGGCGCGCCGTCGCTGGGGTCCGACGTGGGCGGGATCCTCACCCTCGTGCCCGTGTTCGCCCTCACCGTCGTCGCCCTGTCGGGGCGCCGCCTGTCGCTGCGGGCGGTGGCCCTGGCCGGCGGGGCGGCGGCCGTGCTGCTGGCGGTCGCCACCGGGATCGACCTCCTCCGCCCGCCCGCAGCCCGCACCCATCTGGGTGAGCTGGTGGCCCGGGTGGCGGACGAGGGGATCGAGCCGTTGCGCACCACCGTCGGCCGCAAGGTGTCCGCCAACCTGCGCTCCTTCCGGTCGGTGTGGGCCTGGATGGTGCCCATCATCGGCGCCTACCTGCTCGCCGTGCTGGCGTGGGCCCGGGGCTGGGACCGGCTGCTCCCCCCGCGATCGGCGCTGCGGGCCGGCCTGGCCGGCGTCCTGGGCGCCGGCGTGGTGGGCTACGCCGTCAACGACTCGGGCGTCGTGGTGACGGCGCTGGCCCTGGTGTTCGTCGGCCCCTTCCTGACCCTGCTCGCCCTCCACCGTGACCCTGCCCCACCCCTGGTGCTGGACCCCAGGGCGCCGGCCGTCCGGCCGTCCCCGGTCGGGGCCCCGCCCCGGCGCATGGCCGCCGGCACGTGACCGTCGGCCTCGGCGCCGTCGCCGGCTACCTGGTCGCCCGGCTGCTGTGGGTGCTCCTCCGCCCCGCCTTCGCCTCGCCCGCGCTGCTCCGGCGCAACTTCCGCGACGCCGACGTCCCCACCGCGGCCGGGCTGGTCGTCGCCCTCGCCGTACTCGTCGTGGAGGGCGGCCGGATCGTCGCCGGCGCCGCCGGGGTGGGAGCGGAGGGGATCGATGCCCCCCGCGCCGCCGTCGTCGTGGTGGTGCTGGGGATGGCCCTGGTCGGGCTCCTCGACGACCTGGCCGGAGGCGGCGGCGCCCGGGGCTTCAGGGGACATCTCGCCGCCCTGGCGGCCGGCCGCCTCACCACCGGTGGCGTGAAGCTGTTCGGGGGGTTGGCGGTGGCCGTCGTCGCCGTCGCCGTGGCCCCCCGGGGCGCCGACCCGTCGTTCGCCCAGCTGGTGGGCGACGCCGCTCTGGTCGCCCTCGCCGCCAACCTCGCCAACCTGTTCGACCGCCGACCGGGGCGGGCCACCAAGGCGGGCGTGGCGGCCTTCGCCGCCCTGGCCGTGGCCACGGCGGCGGCCGACGAGCTCACGGCCGTGGCCGTGGTGGCGGGCGCCGCCGCCGGGCTCCTGCTCGACGACCTCCGGGAGCGCCTCATGCTGGGCGACACGGGGGCCAACGCCCTCGGCGGCGCCGTCGGCCTGGGCGTGGTGCTGGCGTGCGGTCCGGCGGTCCGCACGGCGGCGCTGGTGGGCGTCGTCGCCCTCAACCTGGCCAGCGAGGCGGTGTCGTTCGGGCGGGTGATCGACGCCGTGCCGCCGCTGCGGGCGGTCGACCGCTGGGGCCGGCGTCCCTAGCCCCAGCCCTCGCCCTCAGCGGGAGCCGGCTGTGCCCGAGGGTTCCGTGCACCGGGCCCGCCGCAGAGCGGCTGCCGCGGTCCGGAGAACGAGGCGACGACGTGGGCCGGCGGCTCAGCCCGAACGGACCGGCTCGGCGGTGCGGCCCAGCATCCACGGCGCCACCACCTCGGCGGCGGCCAGGGGGCCGGCCAGCCAGGCCACCCCGATGGCGTAGCCGGCGACCATGTCGCTCAACCAGTGGGCGTTGCGGAACAGCATGGCGAAGCCCACACCCGCGCACGCCGCCACGGGGAGCACGGTGGCGGCGGCCCGCACCCGTGGCCCGACGGGCCCGGCGGCGGCCAGGGCGGCCAGCATCCCGTACACGAGGATCGCCTGGGCGGCATGCCCCGACGGGAAGCTGCGCCCGATCTCGCCGGGCAGGTCGAACGGCTCGGCCCGGTGGATCAGCTTCTTGGCCGGCCCCACCACCATCGCCATGCCGAGATAGCTCCCCACCAGCAGGATCATCGGCCCCGGGTTGCGCCGCCGCCACCACAGGAGGGCGCCGCCGGCGAGCAGCAGCGGCACCAGCACCTCGCGGGCGCCCAGCCGGGCCAGGGGGAGGACGAGGTGGCGGTTGTCGGCGGTGGCGATGGTGTCGAACCAGTCGCGGACCGTCCCGTCGAGGGGCAGCGGGCCCCGGTGGACGGCCACGGCCAGCAGGAGGACGACGAACACGCCCGCCGCCGCGCCCGCCACCCAGAACAGCCGCCGCGGGCGCGCCACGGCCCCATCGTAGGCACCCGGGTGGGTCCACCCGAGGGGGCGGGGCGGTGGGGTAGGGTGAAATCCCGTGGCGAAACACATCTTCGTGACGGGGGGCGTGGCCTCGTCGCTCGGCAAGGGGCTGACCGCATCATCGCTCGGCCGCCTCCTCAAGGCCCGGGGACTGCGGGTCACCCTGCAGAAGCTCGACCCGTACATCAACGTGGACCCGGGGACGATGAACCCGTTCGAGCACGGGGAGGTCTTCGTCACCGACGACGGCGGCGAGACCGACCTCGACCTCGGGCACTACGAGCGCTTCATCGACGAGAACCTGCACCGGGAGTCGAACACGACGACGGGCTCGATCTACCAGTCGGTGATCGCCAAGGAGCGCCGGGGCGACTTCCTGGGCAGGACCGTCCAGGTCATCCCCCACGTCACCAACGAGATCAAGGAGCGCATCCTCCGCCTCGCCACCGACGACGTGGACGTCGTCATCACCGAGGTGGGCGGCACGGTGGGCGACATCGAGATCCTGCCGTTCCTGGAGGCGATTCGGCAGTTCCGCAAGGACGCCGGCCGGGACAACGTCTGCTACATCCATCTCACGCTGGTGCCCTACCTGGGCCCGAGCGGTGAGCAGAAGACCAAGCCCACGCAGCACTCCGTCACCGAGCTGCGCAGCCGCGGCATCCAGCCCGACGTCATCGTGTGCCGGTCCGACCAGCCCCTCTCGGAGGGGCTGAAGCGGAAGATCTCGCTGCTGTGCGACGTCGACACCCACGCCGTGGTCAGCGCCGTCGACGCCCGCAACCTCTACGCCATCCCCCTCGTGCTCCACGACGAGGGACTGGACGACGAGGTGTGCCGGCTGCTGCGGTTGGACACTCCCGAGCCCGACCTCACCCGGTGGAGGCAGCTCGTCGACCGCGTCGACGCGGCCACCACCCCGGTGCGCATCGGCCTCATCGGCAAGTACGTGAACCTCCCCGACGCCTACCTCTCGGTCGTGGAGGCGTTGCGCCACGCCGGGTTCCACCACGGGGCCCGGGTGGAGATCGACTGGATCCAGGCCGAGGAGGTCACCGGGATGCTGGCCGACAGCCGGCTCCACGACCTCGACGGCATGGTGATCCCGGGCGGGTTCGGCGAGCGGGGCATCGACGGCAAGGTGGCGGCCGCCGGCTACGCCCGGGAGAACGACATCCCGTGCCTGGGCCTGTGCCTCGGGCTCCAGGTGATGGTCATCGAGTTCGCCCGCAGCGTGGCCGGCCTGCCGGCCGCCCACTCCCGTGAGTTCGACCCGGCGTCGCCCCACCTGGTCATCGACCTCATGGACGAGCAGCGCGAGGTGGTGAACATGGGCGGCACCATGCGGCTCGGCGCCTATGTGGCCAAGCTGAAGCCGGGAACGCTGATCGAGAAGGCCTACGGCGAGCCGGTGGTGTACGAGCGCCACCGCCACCGCTACGAGGTCAACCCCCGCTACCGCCACCGCCTGGAGGACGCCGGCCTGGTGTGCTCCGGCACGTCGCCCGACGACCGGCTGGTGGAGTTCATCGAGCTGCCCGGCCACCCCTGCTGGATCGGCACCCAGGCCCACCCCGAGTTCAAGAGCCGTCCCGACCGGCCCCACCCGCTGTTCTTCGAGCTGGTGGGCGCCGCCCTCGACCGGGCGGAGGGGCGCAACCC
>DATLFN010000163.1 GCA_035540975.1 Acidimicrobiales bacterium | reverse complement strand
ATCGAGAACCAGAAGAAGCCGTGGGACGGCAGCGTCACCAGGTAGGGCGTGTCCTCCACCGCCGGGAACTCCTCCCCGCCGACGACCTCGACGGGGGTGTACCGGCGGAACGCCCGGAGGTCGAGCCTGGCCGGCTGGGGCCGGGAGCTCAGGTTGTTGACGCACAGCATGACGTCGTCGTCGAGGCGGCGGGCGAAGGCGAGCACGGACGGGTTGGCGGCGTCGAGGACCTCGAGGGAGCCGCCCCCGAACATCGCCGCGTGGCGGCTGCGCACCTCCAGCATCGTGCGCATCCAGTGCAGGAACGAGCTGGGGTTGCGCATCTCGGCCTCGACGTTGACCGCCTGGTAGCCGTACACGGGGTCCATGGGCGGGGGCAGGTAAAGGCGGGCGAAGTCGGCCCGGCTGAAGCCGGCGTTGCGGTCCGGGTTCCACTGCATGGGCGTGCGCACGCTGTCCCGGTCGCCCAGGTAGATGTTGTCGCCCATCCCGATCTCGTCCCCGTAGTAGAGGATGGGGCTCCCGGGCAGGGAGAACAGCAGGGCGTGCAGCAGCTCGGCCACCTTGCGGTCGTTGTCGACCAGGGGCGCCAGGCGCCGGCGGATCCCCAGGTTGAGCTTCATGCGGGGGTCGGCGGCGAACTCGGTGTACATGAAGTCGCGCTCGTCGTCGGTCACCATCTCCAGCGTCAGCTCGTCGTGGTTGCGCAGGAACGTCCCCCACTGGCAACCGGGCGGGATCTCCGGCGTGGCGGCCAGGGTGGAGGTGATCGGCTCGGCCCGGCCCCGGCGCAGGGCCATGAACATGCGCGGCATCAGCGGGAAGTGGAAGCACATGTGGCACTCGTCGCCGTCGCCGAAGTAGTCGACGACCTCGGCCGGCCACTGGTTGGCCTCCGCCAGCAGCACCCGTCCCGGGAAGGCGGCGTCCACCTCCTTGCGGACCCGCTTGAGGAACTGGTGGGTCTCGGGGAGGTTCTCCCCGTTGGTGCCGTCCCGCTCGTAGAGGTAGGGCACGGCGTCGAGGCGCAGCCCGTCGAGGCCGATGTCGAGCCAGAAGCGGACCACGTCCAGCATGGCCTGCTGGACCTCGGGGTTGGCGTAGTTCAGGTCGGGCTGGTGGGAGAAGAACCGGTGCCAGAAGTACTGCTCGCGCGCCGGGTCCCACGTCCAGTTGGACGACTCCGAGTCCACGAAGATGATCCGGGCGTCCGCCCACCGCTGGTCGTCGTCGCTCCACACGTACCAGTCGGCGCGCGGGTTGGTGCGGTCCTGCCGGGACTCCTGGAACCACGGGTGGGCGTCGCTGGTGTGGTTGACCACCAGGTCGGCGATGACCCGGATGCCCCGGCGGTGGGCCTGCTCGACGAGCACTTCGACGTCGGCCAGGTCGCCGTACTCGGGGAGCACCGAGTAGTAGTCGGAGATGTCGTAGCCGCCGTCGCGCAGGGGGGACTGGTAGAACGGCAGCAGCCAGATGCAGTCGACGCCCAGCCAGGCCAGGTAGTCGAGCTTCTCGGTGACGCCCCGGAGGTCACCCGTCCCGTCGTTGTCGGCGTCGAAGAAGGCGCGGACGTACAGCTCGTAGAAGACGGCCCGCTGGTACCAGCGCTCGTCCTCCTCGATGGCGGTGACCTCGCCCGTGTGGTCGGGCTCGCGTGCGGGCCCGCCGGTCCCGGGCGAGTCGATGGCACTGCGGCGGATCGCTTGCTCCCGTTTCGACTCTTCGAACCGGGTGAACGCTACCCACCTCGGCGGCCCGCCACGCCCTACTCCTCGGGCGGGCGGCGGCCGGAGAAGAGGGCGAACGGGCGCGACGGCACCCCCAACGGCACCGACTCGAGGGCCGACTCGATGCGGGCGCCGAGCCTGCGGTTGGTGACGAACGGCGGGAACAGGCCGAAGCGCTCCAGGGTCACGTCGACCAGGCCGGCGTTGCGCATGACCGGGAACATGGCCGGCGGCCGCATCTGGAGCATGCCCCGCTCGGGCCCCCACGACATCTCGGGTGTGGCGAAGATCTGGACGTAGTACAGGGGGTTCCACGGGTTGGGCTCGATGAACGCGACCCGCCCGCCCGGCTTGACCAGCCGGCCGGCCGCCGAGAAGCAGGCGTCGAGGTCGTGCACGTGGTGGAGCACGAAGAACCCGATCACGGCGTCGAACGTGCCGTGCATCTCCGGCGGCGACGCCACCAGGTCGTGGCCGTGGAGGGGGATGCTCTCGGCGCCCGGGCGCTGCGCCAGCTTCTCGAGCAGGGCAGGGGAGAGGTCCAGGCCCTCGACGGCGACCCCCCGCTCGGCCAGGATCAGCGTGTAGCGGCCGAGGCCGCAGCCGACCTCGAGGACCTTGTCCCCGGGTCGGATGGCGGCCGACTGCATCATGCGGTCCACGTGGCGGCGCAGGTACTGCGACGACGGCCGCGTCAGGGTGCGCTGTTCGGACGTCTCGAAGTAGCTGCGCTGGAGCTGGTTGTGCCGGTCGAAGTCCGGCTCTCTCACGGCCGCCATGGGTGTCCCTTCCGTCGACGCCGACACGTCCCGCCGGCCGGTCCCCGCAGCCCGGCATCCGGGAGGACCGTCCGGTCCGTCGTGCGCCCCATTGATCCTAATTGCCCGCCCGGGGGCGGGTCCACGTACGCTCCGGCGGCCCGGGCCGTGCCGCGCTCGGCCCCGAGGGCGAGGCGATGGAGAAGGACGACAGGGTCACCAGGCGGGAGCGGGTCGTGGCCGTGCTGGCCCTGCTCGTGGTGTGGGTCGCCTTCGTGTTCCCCGCCTTCGCCGGCCAGGTGCGCTTCCCGGTGGACTTCGCCGGGCCCGAGGACCCGACGGCGGGGCCGGCACGGCCGGCCAACCCCGAGCACGGCGACGCCTACTACGCCATGTACCCCTGGCACGAGTACCTGGGGGCCCGGCTGGCCGACGGCGAGGTGCCCCTCTGGGACCCGTACCGCTTCGCCGGGACCCCGTTCGCGGCCGACGTGGCCGTGGGGGCGTGGTACCCGCCGAACCTGCTCTACGCGCTGGCCGACCCCCTGGTCGCCTTCACCGTGCTGAGCGTGCTGTCGTCGCTGGCCGCCCTGCTCGTCACCTACTGGTTCCTGCGGATCCTCGAGCTCCACCCGTACGCGGCGGCCTTCGGGGCGATCACGTTCGCCTTCTCCGCCTTCCTGGTGAAGTGGGCCACCAACGAGACGGTCATGGGGTCGGCCGTGTGGATGGCGCTCCCGCTGGGCGGGCTGGAGGTCGCCCGTCGGGGACAGCGGCTCCGGGGAACGGTGATCGCCGCCTTCGGGCTGGCCCTGGTCGCCCTGGGCGGGCACGCCCAGGTCGCCCTCTACGTGTGGGCGGCCGCCGCTGGGTGGGCCCTGTTCGGCCTCGTCGCCTCGCGCCTGCGGGCGGCGGGCGACGCCGGCGGCTGGCGCCGGGTGGTGGGCGACGCCGTGGCGCCCCTCGCCGCGGTTGCCCTGGCCCTCGGGCTGTCGGCCGTCCAGGTGGTGCCCGCCCGCGAGCTGTCGGCCGAGATCGTCCGCCAGACCACCACGTGGGAGGACGCCCGGGCGACGTTCCTTCCCCGCGCCCACCTCGCCACCTTCGTCGTGCCCGACTACCTGGGCAGCCCGGCGGACGACAACTGGGACGGGCCGGGGGTGAACTACACCGAGACCGCCCTGTGGCCCGGCCTGCTGACCCTGCCGCTGGCCGCCGTCGGCCTGCTCTCCCGCCGCCGCCGGGCCGTCGTGTTCTCCGCCGCCCTGGCCGCCGTCGGCGTGCTCGCCGTGCTCGGGACGCCCCTCTACCGGGTCATCCTCGCCCTGCCCGGCTTCGACCGGACGCTGTTCGCCACCCGGTTCGTGCTGTACGTGGACTTCGGGCTGGCGTGCCTGGCCGCCCTCGGTCTCGACCACCTGTTGCGCCGGCGCACGGCGGACCGCCGGGCCGTGGCCGTCGTGGCGGCCACCTCGGCCGCCCTGCTGGCCGGCGTGGCGTGGCTGGCGGTGGAGCGCCCGGCCACGCCGCTCCCGTCCTCCTACGTGGTGGGCCGGAGCCTGCGGGCGGCGGCGTTCCTCGCCGTCGGTGCGGCCGTGCTGGCCGTCCTGGCCCGTCGGCCCCCGTGGGCCGCGCCGGCGGCGTTGGCCGTCGTCGCCCTGGCGGCCGGCGACCTGTGGGCGACCGGCCACCGCTTCAACCCGTTCCACGAGAGGCGGCCCGTGTACCGGCCCCAGCCCGCCACCGACGCCCTGGCGGCGGCGCCCGGGGAGCGGCCCCGCTTCGCCGAGATCGGAGCCGCCTTCGCCCTCCCGCCCAACGCCTCCCTCGTCCACCGCCTGTCCGGCCTGGGCGGGTACGACGCCCTCATCCCCCGCAACATCGTGGAGCTGGTGGCCCTGGCCGAGGACCAGCGGGCCCGGGCCGCCCGCAACTTCCTGGGCCCGTTCCGCCCGGAGACGGCGAGAAGCCCGGTGTTCGACCTGCTCGGCGTCACCCACCTGGTGGGGACAACGGCCGCCGGGGTGGGCGAGCGGGCGGTGGTCCCCGGCCCCCTGCCCGTCTACGAGCGGGCGGGTGCCTTCCCGCCCGCCTTCCTGGCGTCGTGCTGGGAGGTGGTCCCCGACGGCGGGGTGCTGCCGCGCCTGGCCACGATGAGCTCCGACCAGCTCCGCGGCACCGCCGTGGTCACCGACACGGCGGCCGCCCGCCGCGCCCTCGGCGGGGCGGTGGGCGGTCCGGCGTGCGGCCCGGCGGGGACCGCCGCCGTCGAGCGCTACGAGCCCGAGCGGGTGACCGTGCGGGCCCGGGCCGACGGGCCGGCCGTCCTCGTCCTCAGCGACACCTGGTTCCAGGGTTGGGTGGCCACCGTCGACGGCGAGCGGGCCGAGGTGCTGGAGGTCGACCACGCCCTGCGGGGCGTCGTCGTCCCGGCGGGGGAGCACCGGGTGCACCTGCGCTTCGACCCGCCGTCGTTCCGGGCGGGGATCGGCCTCACGGCCGTCACCACCTGGGCGCTGGCCGCCGTCGCCGTCGTGCTCGCCGTGCGGGCCGCGCGCGCCGGGCGCCGAGCGACGGCTACGGCCTCTCGGGGCGGTCCGCCTTCCGGTCCAACGCCTCGAACAGGTCCGTCTCCAGGCGGTTGACCCGCTCGCCGTGGCGGCGCAGGGCGTCCCACAGGCGCACGTCCGACTCCTGGAGCGTGAGGTCGGCCTGCACCCGCTCGGCCGAGCGGACCTGGTCCATCTCGTGGCGCAGCCGGGCGACGGAGGCGTCGAGCTCGCGGAGGGCGCGCTGGATGTCTCGGTCGACCTCCCGCTGGTAGCCGGCGTAGTGCCCGAGCAGGCGCAGGACCGTGCGGCGGACGGCCCGGGTGACCCCGCCGTAGCGGGCGGGCAGGCCCACCGGCGGGCCGTGGAGCGGCCGGGACACGGCGTGGCGCACGGCGGGGAGCACGGGCTCGTCGGGCAGCGGCGGCGGCGCCGGGCCGCCCGCCGGCGGGTTCCCGGTGGCGGCGGCCCGCCGGGCCGCGATCGACGCCCGGGGCGGTGCGATCGGCACGTCGGCCGGCGGGCGCTCCAGGAGCACGACGTCCTGGAACCCCAGCGACCGCTGGGGCACGTAGGCCCTGACGGTGAAGAACCGGCTCCAGTGCTCGAGGACGTACCAGGGGGCGTGGAACGTCGAGTGGTAGGCGTCGCCCAGGGGGCCGCCGGTGAAGGAGTCGTGCTCGATGAACGCGATGCCGTTGCGGCGGACCTCCTCGACCACGGCGGCCGGGTTGCCTCCGGCGTTGGCCGAGGCCACCTCGAAGTCGGCGAGGGGCTTGTCGCCGTGGACGGTGAGCACCAGGGTGGCGCCCGGCCTGGTCACCCGCCGCAGCTCGGCCAGCCACAGGTCCTGGTGCTCCTCGTCCAGGTGGGTGAAGACGCTGTGGTTGTAGACGAGGTCGAACGTGGCGTCGTCGTAGGGGAGGGGCGGCACCGGCTGGTTCACGGCGAACCTCGCCCACGGGAGGTGCTCGGCGTCCCAGCGGACGGCCCGGGCGTCGATGTCGCAGCCGTGGACCTCGGCGGTGCCGGCCAAACGCTCGAGGTGGACCAGGATGCGGCCGCAGCCGCAGCCGAAGTCGAGGATCGTCCCGTACGAGTCGAGGTCGCGGCCGAGCAGGGCCAGCACCGACCGGAGGTCGCGCACCGACTGCCGGCCCGACTCGTAGAACGCGGCCTTGTCCTGGCCGGTCGCCACCCGGGAGACGAGCTCGTCGCCCGGCCAGGTCAGGTCCTCGTCGGCGACGCCGTAGGGCGCCAGGGTGGGGTCGGCGTGCGGCGAGGTGCTCAGGATGTCCGTCTCCGTTCCGTGGCGCTCCGTCGGGGGCGCCAGCCTACGGGCAACCGCCGCCGGGGCCGCCGGCCGTCGGGGGCGTTTGTGCGGCTCCCGCCCGCTCGACCATGCTTCGGGGGTGGCGCGACAGCGGGTGCTCCTGGCCATCCTCGTGTACCAGGGCCGCGACTTCGTGCCCGCCTGCCTCCATTCGGCCGCCGGGACCCGGGTGGGCCACCGCGACGTCGACGTCGTGGTGCTGGACGACGCCAGCCCCGACGCCGGCTTCAGCGACGAGCTGCGGGACCTGTGCCGGTCGCTCGGCTTCGGGTACTACCGCTCGCCCCGCAACCTCGGCATCCCCCGGAACATGAACCTGGCCCTCGCCCGGGCGCTCGACGGCGGCTACGACCACGTGTTCATCCTGAACTCCGACATCGTCATGCCCATGAACCTGGTGACGTCGATGATCCGGGTCGCCGAGTCGCACACCGGGATCGGCTCGGTCACCGCCTGGTCGAACAACGTCTCGCTGTTCTCGCTGCCCAACGCCGACGCCTCCGGCGTCCTGAAGCGCCAGGACACCGTGGACTGGATCTCGTCGGAGCTCGAGCGCGAGTTCGGCTCCTACGCCGTGGACGTCCCCACCGGCGTCGGGTTCTGCCTCCTGATCCCGACGCCCGCCATCCGCAAGGTGGGCTTCTTCGACCCGGTCTACGGGCGCGGGTACTGCGAGGAGGTCGACTGGTGCCTGCGCAGCCGGGCCCGTGGCTACCGCGCCGTCCTCGCCCCCGGCACCTTCGTGTTCCACGAGGGCAGCGGGTCCACGCTGCCGGCCGGCATGGTCGCCCACCGGGAGACGACGGTCGCCGAGCACGAGCTGATCGTGGACCTGCGCTACCCGTGGTACCGGCGCGACGTCGACGCCTTCCTCGACCTCGGGGTCCTCGAGCCGCTCGTCTACCGGGCGCTCAAGGCGGTGGTCGGCCGGGCCGCCACCCGCCTGGGCTACGACGTCGAGGCCACCTGGGTCCCCGGCCCCGCTCCGGGCGACCGAGTGCGGGCCGTGGCCGAGCCGGACGGCACGTCGGGCGAGCTGCTCATGCAGTACGCCGGCTTCGACTTCCGCATTCCCGTCGGGGGCGACGACGTGTCGGCCGCCCTCGCCGCCGTCACGCCCGTCCCCCCTCGCCGCGTCCGCATCCACGACCGGGGCTCGTGGTCCGACCACCTCTCCGCCGTGTGGACCGGCCGCGTCCCCGTGGAGGACCTCTACCGGTACCCGCAACGCGTCTGAGCAACCTGTGGTCGAAACGACTCGGATCCGGGTCGTTCCGGCTACAGGTTGGGCGTCAGCCGGGGACGGCCAGGAGCTTCACACCGGAGATGCCCAGTTGGGACAGGGGGTGGCGGGCGAGCTCGGGGGGGATGTGCACCGACTCGGACTGGAGCTCGAGCTTGGCGACGCGCAGGGAGGCGGCCAGCAGCGCTCGCTGGAGGTCCTCGAGGGTCACCCGGTTGAGGGTGTCGAACACCTCCAGGAACTCCTCGATCACGGCCCGGGGATAGCGGGTGGTGGCCCGCACGTCGGCCTTGATGTCCTCGGCCGGGCGCAGGAGGTGGGCGAACCGGTCGGGGATGCACTGCCACAGGTGGGCGCCGTGCTCGGAGTGGTACAGGGGCCAGATCTGGAGCATGAGGATCCCCCCCGGGCGCAGCACGCGGTGGATCTCGCGGAACACGGCGATGGGGTCCTCGACGTGCTCGAACGCCGACCACGTGAACACGAAGTCGAAGGCGTCGTCGTCGGCCGGCAGGGTGCGGGTGCCGCAGGTGCGGAACTCGAGCGACGACGGCAGCTCGTCGCACACCCCCTCGGCCCGGGCCCGCTCGAGCAGCCACTCGGGATCGGTGGGCACCACGTCGAACCCGACGAGGCGGGCCGGCTCGGCCTTGTGGACCACCCCCAGGTCGATGATCCCGTCGCCGCACCCGACGTCGGCCACGCGCTGCCCCGTGAAGCTGATGCCGTCGCCGGCGAGGAAGTCGATGATCTGGTCGGCCGCGTCCTTGTAGTGCTCGACGAACCAGGCGGACGTGTCGCGCTCGCCGGTGGACAGCCCGGTGCTGCCGACCATCTCGTCGTAGTGCACGTCGGGCCGCGCCCGGAGCTGCTCGGTCATTCCCGGCGAGCGTAGTCGCCGGATGCCGCCGGCCCCTCCTACAGGGCGTTTCTTATCGACCAGATGCGGTTGGCCAGCTTGAAGGCCTGGGAGCGGCGCATCTGCTCGTGCGTCGAGCGCAGCTGCTCGTGCTCGCGCCGCAGGTCCTCCAGCTCGCGGCGGACGGCGACCAGCTCGTGCCCGGCGCTGATCAGCCGCTGGGTGAGGTCGACGACGCGGGCGTTGGCCACCTCCACGTCGAGCAGGGCCTGCTCCAGCGACAGGCGGTCGAGCTGGCGCTCGAGCTCGCTCGGCGCCGGCTCCGGGGCCCGGCGGGGGCCGATGCTCGTGGTGATCTCGTGATCGGTCATGCCCCTGCGTCGCCTCCTCGCGCCGGCGCCGCCAGCAGCGTCCGGTAGACCTCGACCAGCTTCGCCGCCGTCGCGTCCCAGGTGTAATCCTGGCCCGACCGCAGCGCCGACGCCACCTGGGCGCGCGCCGTGGCCGGATCGGCGAGCAGCTCCTCGGCCGCATCGGCCAGGGCCGTCGCGCTCCAGTCGGCGGCTTTCACCGGCAGGTCGCCCACCACCTCGCCCAGCGGGCCGAAGGGGACCAGCACCGTCGGCGTCCCGAAGCGGGCCGCCTCGTAGGGGACCAGGCCGAATCCCTCGGCCGAGGTCGGGTAGAGCACGACGTCGGCGTGGTGGAGCAGCCAGTTGCGCTCCTCCGAGGTGACGTCGGGGATGGTGAACACGTCGTCCCGTCCGGAGGTCCGGACCGCCTCGGGCACCCGGGACGACCCGTAGGGCACCGCCGCGCCGGCGAGCACGAGCGACAGTGCGAGGCCCCGGCGCCGCAGCTCGGCCACGACGTCGATGGCGATCTCGCGGTTCTTGTGGGCGTAGTTGGTGCCCAGGACCAGGGCGAAGCGGCCGGCCACGAACCCGCGGGCGAGCAGCTCGGTGGGGACCGACTCGGCCTCGTCGCCCCGCAGGTGGTCGGTGCCGTTCTCCACCACGAACACCCGGTCGGGGTCGACGGGCAGGCGCTCGAGGGCGAGGTGGGAGCGCACGTCGTGGCTGATGACCACCACGCCGTCCGCCCCCGCCGTCACGTGCTGCATGGCGTGGCGGGTGGACCTCCACTCGTCCGACGACTCGTGGTAGGCACCCACGTGGTAGGAGGTGAGGTCCTGGATCGTGACGACGGTGCGGGCCGCCACCTTGAACCACGACGGGTGCACGACGTCCACCGGCTGGAAGGGGCGGTGGGCGATGTCGACCGGCGCGTACCCCGACACGTCGGTGCCCGGGGCGAAGCAGGTCTCCACCTTCGGGTGGGCCACCAGGGCGGCGGCGTAGCGGGGGACGTCGCTCACCAGGGCGACGCACACCTTCTCCACGTCGGGACGGCGGGCCAGTGCCGCCGCCAGCGACGTGGTCTGGACCTGCGTGCCCATCTCCTTGGCGCCGAGGCACGACCCGTCGATCAGGACCCGCAGGCCCAGCACCTTGGCCCGCGAGGCGGCGTGCACGGTGGCCAGCGGCGAGCACCCCGAGACCATCTCGTCGTCCAGCATCCACGCCGCGTACGGGTGACGGGCGATCAGCCAGCGGTGCTCGTCGGGGTCGAGCCAGGGGTCCTCCACCCGACCGAGGTCGTAGGGGCGGGAGACGAACGTGTTGGGCTCGACCAGGTCGAGGAAGCCCTTGTGGCGGGCCCGCAGGCTGAAGTCGGCGACGGCCACGTCGGCGCGCCGCCCGTCGTCGTCGCCTGTCAGGGGGCCGACAGCGGACAGGGCGAACGCCGACAGGAGCACGGCGGGCCCCACGGCGAAAGCGATCGGGGCGGGCGCCTGGTCGGGTGCCGTGGTGCGCAGCCGCCGGGTGATCGACTCCTCGTCGTCGCTCTCGACCTGGTGCGACACCGGGTGGTTCCGGTACGGGAAGCTCAAGAAGGCGGCGGCGTTGCACAGGAACGAGACGGTGGCGACGCGCATGTCCCCGTCCAGCGCGGCCACGGCGCGGTCGAGGGCGCCGGGGGGGAACAGGGTCGCGTCGTGCACCAGCAGCACGTGGCCGCCGGACGTCGACGACACCACGTCGACCAGGTCCGATGCCGACGTGGCCTCCACCGCCGAGGCCCCGAGGGCGACGAGGGGGGCGAGGGACTCCAGGTCGGGCGCCCCGGCCACGACCGTCACCCCGGGGTGGGCGGCGCGCAGCGAGACGAGGGTGGGGACGTACGCGTCCGGCGAGGCCCCGGCGAACACGGCGGCCACGACCGGGCGGGCGCTGGAG
>DATLFN010000162.1 GCA_035540975.1 Acidimicrobiales bacterium | reverse complement strand
GCCCGGCACCGGGAAGGGGTTGGGCAGCGGGCGTCGAAGCCTGAGAGGCCGGACGGGGTCCCTTGACTCCGCCGGTATGGTGAACAGAGACGTGTTCCATCCATTCCCTTCCAGGGGGGATGACTTCGCTCTCGGCGCCGGCCGTGCGAGGGCCGTGGCACTGGACGGATGAAGGGTTTGGGGACTGTGGCCAAGGAGCGAGTCGAGCGGGACGAGGAAGACCTTGTCCGCCTCTACCTCACGGACATCGGGCAGTACCCCCTCCTCACCAAGGACGACGAGGTCCGGCTGGCCCAGGCCATCGAGGTCGGCAACGAGGCGCGCCTGGAGCTCGAGAAGCTGGGCAAGAGCCTGGCCGCCCCCCGCCGCCGCGAGCTGCGCCGCCAGCTGAAGCTGGGCGACGACGCCCAGCGCACGTTCGTGCAGTCGAACCTCCGCCTGGTCGTGTCCATCGCCAAGAAGTACCAGGCGTCGGGCCTGCCCCTGCTCGACCTCATCCAGGAGGGCAACCTCGGGCTCATGCACGCCGTCGAGAAGTTCGACTGGCGCAAGGGGTTCAAGTTCTCGACTTACGCCACCTGGTGGATCCGCCAGGCCATCACCCGCGGCATCGCCAACACGGGCCGCACCATCCGCCTGCCCGTCCACGCCGGCGACACCCTGGCCCGCCTCCAGAAGGCGCGGGCCCGCCTGGAGCTGAAGCTGGGCCGTCCGGCCACCCTCTCGGAGCTGTCGGCCGAGGTGGAGATGCCGGAGGACAAGGTCACCGAGGCGCTGCGCTTCGCGGCCGAGCCGCTGTCGCTCTCCGAGCCCCTGCGGGAGGACGGCGACGCCGAGCTGGGCGACGTCGTCGAGGACCGCTCGGCCGAGTCGCCCTTCGAGGTGGCGGCCACGTCCCTCCTGCCCGACGAGATCTCCCGGCTCCTCGGGCCCCTCGACGAGCGGGAGCGGGAGATCCTGCGCCTGCGGTTCGGGCTGGACCGGGGCGAGCCCCGCACCCTCGAGGAGGTGGGCGAGCACTTCAACCTCACCCGCGAGCGGATCCGCCAGATCGAGGCCCGGGCCATGTCAAAGCTGCGGCACCCCAGCTCCGACACCGGTGCCCGCGACCTGCTCACCGTCTAGCGGCGCACCTCGCGTTCTCTGGACGCAAGGCGCCGGCTGGCGGCGTTTCGCGTCCAGAGAACGGCGGGACGTGGCGGAGGTGGACGGGAATCGAACCCGCCGGACGGGGATCACCCGTCCCACCCGCTTTGAAGGCGGGGGAGCCCACCAGGTGCCCGGACACCTCCTCGCCGGCTGGCCCGGCCCGGAAACGCTACTAGGGTTGGCGGCATGAAGAAGCTGCTCCTGCTGGTCGTGCTCATCGCCCTCGGCGCCGTGGCGGCCAAGAAGCTCCGCGTCGAGTAGCCACCCCGCTACCCGGCCTTCTCCGAGCACCGATCCGACGCACGACCGCGGGCGTGACGCGCCCGCGGATCAGCGGACCGACTGCTCCTTCAGGATGCGCTCGAACTGGCGGGCGACGAACGCCTCGGCGAACTCGGGTGAGCTGCGCCGCGCCCGGGCGACGCTGACGATCAGCGAGCGGGCGGACAGGAAGCGGCGCTCGGCGGCCGCCGAGAGGGCCAGGATCGCGGTGAGGAGCACGACCGTGCCGGGCACGGCGAGGAGCAGCCAGGCACTTCGCATGTGCCGTTCGTAGCCCCCCCGTGGCGCCCGGAAACCTGCTCGCGACCCTTGTGCCGGCCGCCGCCGCCGCCCTACAGTGCCGCCGATCCCTTCCCCCGGACCCTGTTCGGCGCGCCCGGAGGAGGAGATCGCGTGCTGGTGGCCTGCTGGTCGGTGAAGGGGGGGAGCGGCACCACCGTGGTGGCCGCCGCCCTCGGGATGATGCTGGCGTCGGCCGGCCCTCGTGGGGCCACGCTGGTCGACCTGGGCGGCGACCTGCCCGCTGCCCTCGGCGTCCCCGAACCCGAGGGACCGGGCGTCGCCCAGTGGCTGGACGCCGGCGCCGGTGTGGCGGCCGACGCCCTGCGCCGGCTCGAGACCGAGGTGGGCGGCGGGCTGGCGCTCGTCGCCCGCGGCGGCGGGCCGATGCCCGACGCCGGCGGCGAGCGGCTGGCGGCGGCCCTTGCCGGCGACCGCCACGCCGTCGTCGACTGCGGGCCGCCCGGCCTGGCGCCCGGCGTGGCCGTCGCCGCCGCCGCCGGCCTGTCGCTGCTCGTGCTCCGGCCCTGTTACCTCGCCCTGCGCCGGGCGCTGGCCGCGCCGCTGCGCCCGTCCGGCGTGGTGCTCGTCACCGAGCGGGAGCGGTCGCTCGGCCGGCGCGACGTGGAGGACGTGCTCGGCGTGCCCGTCCGGGCCGAGGTCGCCTGGGACCCGGTGGTCGCCCGCCGTGTGGACGCCGGGCTGCTCGCCGGGAACCTCCCGCGCACGCTGGAGCGGGCGCTGCGGAGGGCGGCTTGACCCGTCGGGCCGAGCCCCAGGCGCCTCCGGTCGCCGCCGGGCCCGGCCCGGCCGAGCGGGTGCACGCCCGGCTGCTGGCGGCGCCGTCGTCTGAAGGCGGCCACGGGGTGT
The DNA here is from genome assembly GCA_035540975.1 of Acidimicrobiales bacterium. Lineage (NCBI taxonomy): Bacteria > Bacillati > Actinomycetota > Acidimicrobiia > Acidimicrobiales > Acidimicrobiales bacterium. Next base: position 6,413 of record DATLFN010000162.1, on the reverse strand, counting down.
CGCGGGATGCGGTGGTGCGGCTGGCGGCGGCCGAGGCGCCGCTGCTCGGGGGCGCCGACCTCGACCGGCTGGTCGCCGAGGTCCTGGCCCGCGCCACCGGCCTCGGCCCGTTGGAGCCGCTGTTGGCCGACCCCGCCGTCACCGAGGTCATGGTCAGCGGGCCCGGCCGGGTCTGGGTGGAGCGGCGCGGCGTCCTCGAGCGGGTCGCCGTCGACCTGGACGGGCCGGCCATCGAGCACCTCATCGAGAAGGTGGTCGGCCCCCTCGGCCTCCGGGTGGACCGGTCGGCGCCCATGGTGGATGCCCGCCTGCCCGACGGCTCGCGCGTCAACGCCGTCGTCCCGCCGCTCGCCGTGGACGGCCCGTGCCTCACCATCCGGCGGTTCCCGGCGGTCGCCGTCCCGCTCGCCGCGTTCTGTGCCCCGTCGGTGGCCGCCCTCCTGTCGTGGGCGGTGCGAGCCCGCATGAACGTGGTCGTCTCGGGCGGCACGTCGTCGGGGAAGACCACGCTGCTGAACGCGCTGGCGGCGGAGATCCCGGCCGGCGAGCGCATCGTCACCGTGGAGGACGCGGCCGAGCTGCGCCTGCCCCAGGATCACGTCGTGCGCCTGGAGGCCCGCCCCGGCAACGCCGACGGCGCCGGGGAGGTGCGGGTGCGCGACCTGGTGCGCAACGCCCTGCGGATGCGCCCCGACCGCATCGTGGTCGGCGAGGTCCGCGACGCGGCGGCCATCGACATGCTCCAGGCCATGAACACGGGCCACGAGGGCTCGCTGTCCACGTGCCACGCCAACGGCCCGGCCGACGCCCTCCGCCGGCTGGAGACGATGGTGCTCACCGGCGCCGGCGGCCTGCCCCTGCACGCCGTGCGCGACCAGATCGCCGCCTCCCTCGACCTCGTCGTCCAGGTCGCCCGGGGCGCCGGCGGCGCCCGCCGGGTGACGGCGGTGGCCGAGGTGGTGGACGCCGACGCCGGCGCCGACCTCGGCCGGGCGGCCCCCGGCCGGCGGGTGGAGCTGCTGGCCGACGCCACCGGCGTGCGCCGTCTCCCCTCGCGCCCTCCCCGGCTGGGTGCCGCCGGCTCCCCCGACCCGGCGTGGGTGTCGCCATGACCGCCGTCGCCCCGGGGGTGGCTGGCGCCGTGCCCGGGCTGGCTGCCGCCGTGCTGACCTTCGCCTCCCTCGTCGCCCTGCGCGCCGCCTTCCGCGACCGGAGCCGGGCGACGGCGGCGGGCCGCCTGCGCGCCCGCCCGGCCGCACCGCCGCCGCCGCCGGGCACGACGCGTCGCCCGCCCGTCGGCCCGGCGTGGCTGGGGCGGCGGCTGGACGAGGCCGGCGTCGGTGCGTCGCCGGTCGACGTCCGCCGGTGGTGGGCCATGGTCACCGCGCCGGCCGTGGGCGCCGCCCTCGTGGCGGCGGGACCGGGCGCCGCCGCCCTGGCGGCGGCCGTGTCGGTCGCCGGCCCGTGCCTCGCCTGGCGGCTGGTGCGCCACCGGGGAGCGGCCCGGTTCGAGGCGTCGCTCCCGCCGGCGGTGGAGGCGGTGGCGGCCGGCCTGCGCTCCGGGGCGTCGCTGCGCCAGGCGATCGCCGGGGCGGCCGATGCCGTCGGCGGGCCCGTCGCCGGCGACCTGGCCGCCGTGGCCGCCGCCACCGAGCGGGGGTCGGGCGTCACCGCGTCGCTCGAGCGGTGGGCCGAGCGCCGGCCCCTTCCCGGCGTGCGGCTGGTCGTGGCCGCCCTCTGCCTCGGAGCGGAGACGGGCGGGGCGGCCGCCCAGGCGGTCGACGGCGTCGCCCTCACCCTGCGCCAGCGCCTGGCCGCGCAAGCCGAGGCCAAGGCGCTCGCCACCCAGGCCCGGATGTCGGCCGCCGTGATCGGCGCCTCCCCGGTGGTTTTCTGCGCCCTGGCCGCCGCCACCGACCCGCGCACGGCCGGCTTCCTCCTCCACACGCCGGCCGGCCTGGCGCTGCTGGCCGCCGGCCTGGCCCTGGACGGCGCCGGCGCGCTGTGGATGGCCCGCCTCACCAGGGTCGAGGCGTGACCAGCGGCGTGCGGTGCCCGTCGGCGTCCGGAGGTCCGACGCGCCGGTGCGGACGACGGGGGCGCCGGCCGTGACGGCCCTCGCCCTGGGCGGCGGGTGGGCGGCGTTGGTGCTGGCCGTCGCCTGGCGGCTGCGGCCTCCGCCCGCCCGCGCCCGCGCCCTGCTTCCGACCGCGGCGCCCGGCCGGCGCCGGCCCGACGTCGTCGCCGCCCTCGGCCGGGCCCTGCTGCGGCTGGCCGAGGGCCGCCGCCCCGCGGGGGCCCGGGCACCCGTCCGCTCACCCCGGGCCGTCGGCGCTGGGGCCATCGCGGTGGTTGCCGCCGCCGCCGTGGCGCTGCCGCTGGCGGCCGCCGTCGCCTTCGCCTGGTGGGCCGTGCCCCGGCACCGGGCCCGCTCCGCCGAGCGCCGCCGGGCCCAGCGGCTGGAGTCGGCCCTCCCCGAGACCGTCGACCTGCTGGTGCTCGCCGTGGGCGCCGGGTGCAACGTCGCGCTGGCCGTCGCCGCCGCCGGCCGGCGGGGGAGCGGGCCGCTGGCCGCCGAGCTGCGGCGCATCGCCGGCGAGGTGGCGCACGGCCGGCGCCTGGCCGACGCCCTCGACGAGCTGCCCGAGGTGGCCGGCGAGCCGACCCGCTCGCTGGCCGGCGTCCTCGCCCGCTGCGAGCGCTACGGCACGCCCGCCCTGCCCGCTCTCCGGCGCCTGGCCGACGAGGTGCGCGTCCAGCGCCAGCGCCGGGCCGAGGCGGCCGCCCGGCGGGTCCCCGTCACCCTGCTCTTCCCCCTGGTCGTCTGCATCCTCCCCGCCTTCGCGCTGCTCACCGTGGCGCCCCTCGTCGCCGGCGCCCTCCGGGAGCTGCGCCTGTAGCCACGTTCCTGCCAGGAGGCACCCATGACCACCCTGTTCGTCCTCGTCTCCTCCTTCGCCGGCCTCGCCGGCGGCCGGCGCCCCCGCACCGAGCGGGGCCAGGCGTCGGCCGAGTACGCCCTCGTGCTGCTCGGCGTCGCCGCCGTCGCCCTGCTCGTCAGCGCCTGGGCGGCCAAGACCGACGGCATCGGCCGCCTGTTCGACGCCGTCATGGACAAGCTCGTCGACTCCGTCAAGTGACCGACCGCCGGCGGCGCGCCGCCGGCCAGGCGGCGGTCGAGGTCGCCCTGGTGATGCCGGTGGTGGCCCTGCTCCTCCTCGGCGTCGTCCAGGTCGCCCTCGTCGTACGCGATCAGGTGCTGGTCGTCCACGCCGCCCGCGAGGCGGCGCGGGCGGCCGCCGTCGACCCGTCGCCCGGGGCGGCCCGGCAGGCGGCGGTGGCCGCCACGTCGCTCCGCCCCGAGCGGCTGGACGTCGACGTCCCCCCGGCCGGGGGCCCCGGCCGGCTGGTCACCGCGACCGTCGCGTACCGGTCGCCGACGGCCGCGCCGCTCATCGGGCCCCTGCTCCCGGACGTGGTGGTGCGCGGGCGTGCGTCCATGCGCCGCGAGCATTGAGACGGTTCGCGCCGTTCGCCCCGCCGAACCTCGCCATCGGCCGCGATTTTCCGTCGTACGGCGTCATCGCCGCCCTGGTTCGCCGTCTAACTCCAGGCACGAAGCTCCCGGCAATGGGCCGGTCTCAGGGGCGGAACTGAAAGGCTGACATGGCAACCATCCGACGGCTCGCGGGTCTCGCGGGCGCTCTCACTCTTGCCGGGGCACTGGTGGCCCCTCCTGCGACGGCCCAGGCGGCCAGGCCCGAGACCTACATCGGCAGCGCGGCGGGCCGCGCCCTCGACCTCACCGTCCTCTCCCTCCCCAAGGTCACCCTCGGGGTGTCGTCCGCCAAGGTGACGTCCCTGCTCACCGCCGTCGGCGAGGGCGTCGGGTCGCTCGGACTGGTCGGCACCCTCCAGAAGGCCGAGGTCGCCAACACCGGCAGCTCGACGCTGCCCGAGAACTGCGCCGTGCCCCTGCCCATCGCCGGCATCCTGAACGTGGGCCTGGCCTGCGGCTCGGCCAGCGCGTCGATCCTCGACAACAACCCCGTCGCCACCGGCGAGGGGTCGGTGGCCGCCGTCGACCTCAACGGCCAGACCCTGCTCGACACCGTCGGGCCCATCACCGAGACGGTGAGCGACACGGTGGCGACGGCACTCGACCCGGTCTGCGGGCTGGTGGCCCTCAGCTGCGGCGTCACCGACACCGTGGGCGACGTGCTCACCAGCGTCCTGGAGACCAAGACCCTCGAGGTCAGCGCCGGCAGGTCCATCTCGTCGGTCACGAGCGACAACGGCAAGATCACCGCCACGGCCTCCTCGACGGGCGCCGAGATCAAGCTGCTCCCGCTGCCCGTGGTCGGCGGTGTCGTGAACGACGAGCCCCTGGCGACCATCGTGGTCGGCACGGCCAGGGCCACCGCCGTCTACGACCGGGCCGTCGGGAGCTCGACGCCCACCGTCGACCCGGCGCTGGTGACCGTCAAGCTCAACTCGGTCCTTGCCTCGACGCTCGGCATCCCCGCCGAGGTCACCGTGCCCGTCGGCCAGTCGCTGGTCGTCCCCGGCACCGAGGGCACGCCGCTGGAGACGGAGATCGTGGTCGCCGCCGGCCGTACCGCCACCAACCCCGACGGCACCGTCAGCGCCTTCGCCGACGCCGTCAAGGTCCACGCCCTCAAGGGCGTGAGCGGCGGCATCCTGCTGGCCCTGGCCAGCGCCGAGGCGGGCGTGGGAGGCACCCTGGCGGCGGCCGCCCCGGTCCCGGCGGTCGAGCTGCCCCGCACCGGCGGCACCCCCTGGATGCCCCTGGCGGGCGCCGGCGTGCTGGGCCTGGCCGTGCTGGTACGGCGAGTCGTGGCACGCTGATGGGGTCGCGCCCGGTGTGGACCGCCTTCCGCACTCCCGCACCGGGCGACTCGCCCTGCTTCACCTTCGACGCTCGCCCGCCGAGGAGATCCACGTGGATTCGGTGATCTATTTCTTCCGTCGCTCCCGAACGGCCCGAGTGGGCTTGTCGGTGCTGTCCGTGGTGCTGTTCCTGTCGGCGGTGGGCCTCCTCGGCTACCCCGTCTACACGAACTTCTACCAGGGACGCGTCCAGAACAAGCTGGACAAGCAGATCGCCAGCCCGGAGCACGTCGAGAAGTACCGGGCCGGCAAGCTCGAGGACGGCGACGCCCTCACCCGTCTCAAGATCCCCGCCCTGAACGTCGACGTGGTGGTCGTGGAGGGCACCTCGGCCAGCGCGCTGCGGGCGGGCGCGGGCCACTACCCCAAGACGCCGCTGCCCTGCGAGGCCGGGAACGTGTCCATCGCCGGCCACCGCACGACGTACGGCAAGCCCTTCGCCAACATCGACCGGCTCAAGACCGGTGACGCCATCATCCTCGAGACCCCGGTGGGATCGTGCACCTACGAGATGAACCGGGCGCCGTTCATCGTGAAGCCCACCGACTTCTCGGTCGTGGCGAACGACCCGTCGACCAGCGAGCTCACGCTCACCACCTGCCACCCCAAGGGCTCCGCCAAGGAGCGCCTGATCGTGAAGGCGACGCTCACCGCGGGCACGCCTTCCAAGGCCTGACGCCGGGGGGCCCGGCGCGCAGCGTGCGAAAAGTACGGCATTCTGGATGGATGGTGGGGGCATGAGGGCAATTCGGCGGCTGGTGATCTCGGGCGGCGCAGCCGTCCTGCTGTTGGTCGGGGCGGCGGCGCCGGCGTGGGCGACGGAGCCCGCCAACCCGGTGGTGACGGCGCCGACGGGGACCGTGGACGTCACGGACACGCAGGTGGTCGCCACGTGGCAGAAGAACGACGGCGAGGCGACGGCGCCCGCCCGCCTCAGGCTGGTGCGGCCCGGCGGGAGCGTCAGCAACTCGAGCGTCACGGCAGGCGCCACCATGCGGTTCCCGGTGAAACTGCTCGTCAACGGGACCTACACCGCCCAGGTGGAGATCGACTGGCGGGAGGAGCGGCTGTTCGGCCTCAGCGACCGCACGGGGACGGCGACCAGCGCCGAGCGGTCGTTCAAGGTCGCCGCCCCGCCGGCGCGACCCGGCGGCGTCACCACCGCGGTCGACGCCGGCGCCCGCACCGTCAAGGTCACCTGGGAGAAGAACGGCGAGGCCGACATGCGCCGCTACGAGGTGCTCCGCTCCCACAACGGCGGCGACTTCACCAAGGTGGGCGGCGTCGACCACCCGGAGACCGAGTACGTGGACGCCACCACGGCCGACGCCGGCGGCGACTACCGCTACCTCGTCGTCGCCTTCCGGGCGGGCGTGGACTCCAGCGTCGCCTCCCAGGTCGCCTCCGACCCGTCGGCCCTGACCCCCACGTCCACCGCCAAGGTGCCGGACCCGCCGCCGCCGGCGTCGGCCGTGGTGGCGTCCACGTACTCGGTCTCCGGG
>DATLFN010000161.1 GCA_035540975.1 Acidimicrobiales bacterium | reverse complement strand
GAAGGTGCTCAAGGGCCAGGACCCCCTGCACATCCTGGGCGACGGGTCGCAGGTGCGCCACTACACCTACGGCGGGGACCTGGCCACCGGCATCGTCACCGCCATGGAGCACCCCGACGCCCGCAACGAGGACTTCAACCTGTCCACCGCCACGTCGACCACGGTGCTGGAGCTGGCCGAGGTCATCTGGCGCAAGATCAAGGGCCCCGACGTGCCCCTGCGCACCGTGTCCGACGACGCCTACCTCTACGATGTCCAGAAGCGCGTGCCGTCGACCGAGAAGGCCGCCAAGGTCCTCGGCTTCGAGGCGACCACGACGCTCGACCAGATGCTGGACGAGGTCATCCCCTGGATCGAGCAGGCCCTGCGCGACGACCGCATCTGACCGACGTGGGCTCCCACCGTCCGGTCGCCGAGAGGGCGGTCGACGACCGCACGGCGCAGGATCGGCCGGCGTCCGAGGTCCACGTGATCGAGGCGCTGCCCGAGCCGTGGTGGTCGGCGCGGCGGCGGGCGGCTCGCGACCCAGTCATGGTGGCGGCGCGCCTCGGGCACGTGGCTTCGCTGGTGGCGGCTGCGCCGCTCATCCTGTGGTTCAACCGGAACCAGTGGTTCTTCGGCGACGAGTGGGAGTTCTTCGCCAACCGGATGTCCGGGTGGGGGCGCGTCCTGCTCGAGCCGCACAACGAGCACTGGTCGACGGCGCCCATCCTGGTCTACCGCGCCGTCTACGCGGCCGTCGGCCTGCGCAGCTACCTCCCCTACGTGGCGGTCCTGGTCGTGCTCCACCTCGCCGTCGCCCACCTGCTGTGGCGGGTGATGAACCGGGTCGGTGTCGCACCCCTCGTGTCGACCGCGCTCGCCGCCGTGTTCGCCGTTCTCGGGTCGGGCCACGAGAACCTGCTCTGGGCCTTCCAGATCGGCTTCGTCGGCTCGGTCGCCGTGGGCCTGGCCCACCTCCTGCTGGTGGACCACGACGGCCCGTTCGGCCGGCGCGACCGGGTGGCCGGGGTGGTGGCCGTCGTCGGCCTCCTGTTCTCCGGGATCAGTGTGATCATGACGGTGACGAGCGGCGTGGCCGTCCTCCTGCGGCGGGGTGTGAGGGACGCGCTGGCGACGGTGGCGCCGCCCGCCGGCGTGTACGCCCTGTGGTTCGCGGTCGTCGGCCACGAGGGACTGGGCAGCGGAGGCGGGCGCGTCGAGAGCGTGCTGGACGCCCCCGGCTACCTCTGGACCGGCCTGGCCTCGGCGCTGGAAGGGGCGAGTGGCATCCCCGCCGCGGGCGCCGTGCTGGTGATCCTCCTCCTCGGCTGGCTGCTGCGCCAGCGGGCGGTGGCCGGCGTCCCGGCGGCTCCCGCCACGGCGATGGCGATCGGCGCTGCCTCGCTCTTCGCCATGCTGGCCGCCGGCCGGTCGGGCTACGGCGTGGAGCAGGCGACCGCCAGCCGCTACCTGTACATCGCCGTGGCCCTGCTCCTGCCGGCGCTCGGTCTCATGCTGTCGGACGCCACCGGCCGCGTGGCGTCGCGTCAGGTTGCCGCCGCCGTCGTCCTCGTCCCCGTCCTCGTCCACAACGTGGCCAGCTTCCGCGAGCTGAGCCACGCCGAGGCCGGCCGCGAGCGGGCCATCCGGACCACGGTCCTGGCCGCGGCCGAGCTGGCCGACGATGGCGCCCCCATGGTGGCGACCCAGCCCGAGCCCAGGTTCTCACCGGACGTGACGGTCGCCCTCCTCCGCCGGCTCGACCGCCAGGGCGCTCTGCCGGACCACGCCCCGGCCGAGGTGGACGTCCTGACCGCCGCCGGCCAGCTCCAGGTGGCCCTGAAACCTGAGCCACCGGCGGAGACCACGGGTGACCCGCCGACGGTCTCCACGGCGATCAAGACCTGGGCTGCTTCCTCGTGGGGCCATCGGGTGCCTCACCGGTGGACGTGCGCTTCGCCCGGCCGGGGGCCATCTCGCTGCGCACGCCCACAGGGGGCGACGTGACGGTGGCGCTGCATTCGGCGTCGACCCTGGGATTGACGGGAACGCCACGGGCCATCACGCTCCGCCAGGGAGCGGTGGAGTGGCTCCACGTGGCCGCGCCCACGACGCTGACCCTCGGCTCGCCGGCGCCGGCCGCCACCGAGGTGTGCGGCGTGCGAACCGGCTGACGCCGGACGCCGGCGGGGTGAGAGCGGGACCGGCCCGCTGGGACGGCTCGACCGCCCGGGGCGGCAATACTGGCGCGCATCAAGGAGGTCATCCGTCGAACCGTCGTCGACGAGCACCGGAACCGTGCACTGGCGGATCTGCTCACCCGCAGCGATCCCCTCAGCCCCGCCATCCTCCTCGCCGGTGGCATCCGGCCGGGCGAGTCGACGGCCTGGCGGCGAGCGCAGCCGACGTCGCGGCCCACGGTACCCACATGCCCCCGGCGGCCGTGCTCGTCGAGGGGCCGGAGGACGAGGGACGTTTGGCGGCGGGGACACGATGACGACGCTCTACACGTTGGGCCACGGAACCCTCGGCGCCGAGGTGTTCGTCGGGTTGGTCGCCGGCGCCGGCGTTCGCCGCATCGTCGACGTCCGGTCGTTCCCGGGCAGTCGTCGCAACCCGCAGTTCGGTAGCGAGGAGATGCAGCGGTGGCTCACGGCGGCGGGACTGGCCTATGTGTGGATGCCCGAGCTCGGTGGTCGGCGTCCGCCACTCGCCGGCTCCAGGCACGCGGCGCTGCGCCACGAGGCGTTCCGGGGCTACGCCGACCACATGGCGACCGCCGGGTTCCTCGGCGGGTGCGATGAGCTCGTCTCCATCGCGTGGCGTGAGCCCACGGCGGTGATGTGCAGCGAATCGCTGTGGTGGCGTTGCCATCGCCGCCTGCTGGCCGACCACGTTGCCCTGGTAGGGGGCCTCGAGGTGGTCCACCTCATGCACGACGGACGGCTCGCCGCGCACGTCCCGACGGAGGGCGTCCGCCGGTCCGACGACGGCCTCGTCTACGACGTCGGGGTCACGCCGCCGCTCCCCGAGGCCTGAACCCACGCCGCCCACGCCGCCGACGCCGCCCTGGCGGCAGCGATGGGGATCACCGGCCGTGGTAGCAAGTCGAACGGCGACGCCCGGCGGCGCGCCCGACGGAGAGGGGGCCTGGATGGCCTGGGAGCGGGACGTCGTCATCTCGAACCGCAAGGAGCTGACCTACCTCCTGTGCCAGGCCGCCGAGCTCGAGCACGGGCTGATGTGCGAGTACCTCTATGCCGCCTTCAGCGTCAAGCAGCGCAGCGCGGCGCCCCCGGCGTTGGCGACGGCCGGGCCGAGGCGGTCGAGCGGGGCGGCGGAGCATCCTCACCATCGCCAAGGAGGAAATGCTCCACTGGGCGCTCGTCAACAACCTCCTCACCGCCGTCGGGTCAGCGCCCTAGGTGAGCCGGCCCCGTCTCACCGGGGGCGTGGTCGGCTACCCGGACGGCGTCCAGCTCGCCCTGCTGCCCTTCGGCGAACGGGCCCTGCGCCACTTCGTGTACCTGGAGCGGCCCGAGGGCGCCGACGTCCACGACGCCGAGGGCTTCGACCACTCCGGCCGGGTCCTCCGCCCGGTCGGCCCCAACGAGCTGGTGCCCGGACCGCAGGAGTTCGGGTCGGTGAGCCACCTCGACCGCTCGATCGAGGCGGGCTCGCCACGCTCGCCGGCACCCTCGGCGAAAAGGGGCTGTTCATCGGCCCGCCCCGTGCCCAGGCCACGCCGGCCACCTTCCGTGGGCCGGACATCGTGCCCATCGCGGACCTCGGCACGGCGGTCGCGGTGATCGAGCGCATCGTCGAGCAGGGTGAAGGCGCGCTCTCGGGCAGGACGACGACTTCCACGCCGTCCACCTCGTCGAGGGCGGAGACGAGCGCCCGCTCGACGGCGTCGAACTGCTCGGCCGGCCAGAACGTGAACAAGCCGTCGGGCTCGTCCTCTGTACGCTGCACCGAGCCGGGGACGGGCCGGAAGTCACGCTCCCGGACGCGGAGCGGCCACGGCAGCAGCAGGGTGTTCCCGTGCCCGACGGCCGGACCGGCGGTGCGGCGGACCGGCGCCCGGTGCCAGCGCACGTCGACGCCGGCGTCCCGGACGCATGCGTAGCGCGACAGCGACCGGAACGAGATGCCGCCGACGGGCGTGCGCACCTTCGGGACGACCCGCAGGCGGTCGGTCGGGACCCGTTCCAGCGAGCCGGTGGTGGCGAGGAGCTCCCGGGCCCGGGCCGGTGAAGCTGGCCCCGCCCGCCCACCGTACCGACCGTGACCCCTATGCCGGCGCACGCCTCGTCGGCCACGGCGTGCAGCGTCAACAGCGCACTGCACAGGCGCCACGCGCGGCCGTCGACGTCGTCGAGTGCCGTCGCGGCGCCGTCGCGCACGGTCGCCCACGCGTCGGCGACGAGCCCCGGGACGCCACCGCTCCGGTCGGCCACCCACGCGCACCACTCGTCGGCGGCGCCGGCGACGGCATCGGGCGAGGCTCGCACGTGCGGCGGCGGCCAGACGGCACCGGCCGGCGGCGACACCGCGAAGCGGTACGCCTGTGACGGGTGCAGCACGATCTCGGCGAAGGCGAAGGCTTCCGGTACCACTCGAGGAGGTCGTCATCGAGCGGGCGGGCGCTCGCGTCGAGCCACGTCGACTGGATCGTCGGGCCGGTGGCACCCACGGCCCGACTTACGGGTGGGCGCCCGCCGGCCCGCCCGCCGGCGTCGTGATCACCTCGTGGACCGGTGGCCAGGGCCGGGCGTCCCCGTCGAGCCCGCGGTCGCGGACGCGGCGCGCCGCGGTGGCCCGAGGCGGGCGTCGACGCCGGGGGAGTAGTGGACGAGCGGAT
>DATLFN010000160.1 GCA_035540975.1 Acidimicrobiales bacterium | reverse complement strand
GTCGGGTGGGTGGGCGGACAGACGGAGGGCTCGGACCAGGCGGCCCTCCTCCAGCGCCCCCGTGATGTCGTTCACCCAGCGCTCCCGCTGCTCGTTGACCCGCCGCTCCAGGGCCTGGCGGAGGGTGCCGGCCAGGAGGCGGCCCTCGTCGTCGCGTGCGGCGTCGGCACCGGCCACCACCGAGCGCAGGTCGCGCAGCGACACGTCGTCGACGATCTTGGCGGCCGCCTCGGCGCGGTCACGCCACTCGGCCGCTTTCAGCTGGGGGAGCAGCTGCTCGGCCAGGGCGACCAGCGCGGCCGCCTTCACCTCGGGCTGGCCCTCCTCTCGCAACCGGGCGTTCTGGGTCTCGACGGCCTGGCGCACGGCGGGGATCCCGCCCCGCAGCAGGTGCTCGGCGATGGGCTGCTGCTCGGGCGGGAGGGACGCCACGGTGGCGGCCCGGTGGACGTTGGCGGGAGACAGGCGCTTGGCCTTGGGTGCCGCCTGCTCCGCGGGCTGAGGGGCGGGGCGCCGCTCGCGGCCGTCGGGACGGCCGCCCTCGGGACGGCCGCTCTCCGGACGCGGGCCGCGCCGCTCGGCCGGCCTGCCGTCGGACCGGCCCCGCTCGGGACGGGGGCGGCCCTCTGCGCCGGCGCCGGCGCCGGCCCGCCCGGCGGGGCGGGGACGGCCCCCGGTCGGAGCGCCCTCGCGCGTCCGAGGCGGCCCCCCGCGGCGGGCGTCGCCCGGCCCGTCCCGCCGGGGGCGGCCGTCGCGACCGTCCCGTTCGCGGTCGCGGTCGCGGTCGGGACGGTCCGACCGCGGGCGGTCGGACCTGCCCACCAACGAGGAGGTGACGCCCTGGTGCTCGCGGGGCGGGCCGATCACCTCGAGTCGGCTCGGCTCGTCCCGCTTCTTCTCCTTGGGCGGCAGGACGGCCGTGATCGAGATGCCCTCGATCTCGAAGTCGGCCTCGGCCCGCACGACGTCGCCCACCCGGGCGCCCTCGTACAGCAGCGTCGCGTCGACCACACCCTTCGGTTGCCTGGCGCCGGCGGCGCGCCACGTCCACGTGCCGTCGTCGCGGGAACTGGTCAGCTCGACTTCGATGCGACGGCCCATGGCGTTCTCAAGCTACCAACGGCCGGCGTCGCCGTCGGCGGAAGGTGGAATCCACAACCTGTCCTCTTCCTCCCAACACGGGCCGGACCGTACGGTGGCGCGGTGGCCGACTTCGAGGTGAAGCTGAGGGACGGGACGACCGAGCTGATCGAGGCGGCCGACGCCTACCGGCCCGACGGGCAGCTCACGTCGTTCTTCGCCTTCGGCGACGGCCGTTCCACCATCGACTCGTGGAGCGTCCGGGTGGCCAGCATCCGGACGACCGAGATCGTCGCCGTGCGCCGCCGCGCCGGCCGGGGGGAGGAGCGGGCGGCGTGACCCGGACCGCCCCGGGCCTAGTCCCTACATAATCATGCTTTAGCAGGCACGGGCTACCGGAACGGCCCGGGGGCGTGCGAGTGTGTTCGCGTGGGCGCTCCCGACGGATCTCCGGCCAACGGCGTCGGGCGGATGCTGGAACTGGTCCGGGCCCACCTCGACATGGACGTGGCCTTCGTGTCGGAGTTCGTGGGCGACGACTGGGTGCTGCGCTACATCAGCCCCGAGGGCACGGGCGTGGGGCCCGGGCACCGGCACCCGCTCGAGGACACCTACTGCAAGCGCATCACCGACGGCCGCGTCGAGTGCGTCATCCCCGACGCGGCGGCGAACCCCGAGCTGGCCGCCCTCTCCATCACCGAGGCCCTGTCCATCGGCGCCTACGTCGGCGTGCCCATCCTGCTCTCCGACGGGACGCTCTACGGGAGCTTCTGCTCGTTCCGGCGGGCGCCCGACCACACGCTGACGCCCCGGGACGGCCGGTTCCTCGCCCTGATCGCCAGCCTGTTGTCCGAGCGCCTGGAGGCCGATCGTGCCGCGCAGGGGCGGCAGGCCGTGGAGCGCGCCCGGGTGGAGGCGGTGCTCCTGGACCCCGGTTCGCCGCGCGTGCTCTTCCAGCCCATCGTCCACCTGGAGTCGGCGGCGGTGTGGGCGCTGGAGGCGCTGTCCCGCTTCGACGCCGAACCGCACCGGCCGCCCGAGGAGTGGTTCGCCGAGGCCCACCGGGTCGGCCTCGGCGTGGCCCTCGAGCTCAAGGCGCTGGCGACCGCCGTGTCGCACCTGCCCCGCCTGGCCGACGCGACGCTGACGGTGAACCTCGGGCCCGACGCCTTGTGCTCAGCGGAGCTGGACGCCGTGCTCGACGGCGTGGCGCCCGAGCGCCTGGTCCTCGAGGTGACCGAGCACGAGCTGATGGGCGACGTGGGGAGGACCCGGGCGGCCGTCGAGCGACTGCGCAAGGCCGGCTTCCGGCTGGCCGTCGACGACATCGGCGCCGGCTACGCCGGGCTGGCCAAGATCGTGAACCTGGCCCCCGAGATCATCAAGCTCGACCGGGCCCTGGTCGCCCGCATCGACGGGGACCCCACCCGCCAGGCCCTGGTCCGGGCCGGGGTCGGGTTCGCAGAGGCGCTCGGCGCCGCTCTGGTGGCCGAGGGGATCGAGACCGAGGGGGAGCTGCGCACGCTGACCGCCCTGGGCATCACGCTGGGCCAGGGGTTCCACGTCGGCCGGCCCGAGCCGGCCGAGCACTGGGCCCGCCCGGTCACCTGAGCGCTGGCTACGATCGCCCCCGTGCCGGGACGGGTAGCCGAGGACGTCGTGCGCCAGGTGCTGGTGCGGGTGGACCTGCACGGCGTGTCGGTGGTGGGCCTCGACGGGGACCGCCAGATGATGCGCTGGGAGTGGATCGAGTCGATCACCGCCGGCGAGGGCGTCACCGTCGCCGGCGGGGGGCGAACGGTCGCCGTGCCCGGGGGCGCCTTCGGCCTGGCGGCCGACGAGCTGGCCGAGCGCCTGCGCGCGGCGGGCAGCATCGTCCACCGCACCGACGTCATCGCCGACCTCCAGGAGGCCGTCGACCAGGCCTGACCGGCGGCGACGGACGGGCGGCCGAGCCGCTGGCACCGTCCCGGAGCACCAGCTCGTCCCACGTCACCCGGAACTCGGGGCCGGCCCGGCCGTCGGCGGTGAAGGCGACGCCCTCGGCCTCCAGGCGGCGGCGGCACTCGGCCGGCCCCAGGCCCTGGGCGGCGCCCCATTCCTCGGGGATGGTCCCGCCCGAGCGCAGGACCCGGTGGGCAGCGGGGAACCCGGGGTGCGCCGCCGCCGCCCGCCCCACGGCGCGAGCGGCCCGGGCGTCGCCCCGGGTGGCCGTGGAGATGTCGCCGTACGTGCACCACTCGCCGGGGCCGACGAGGCCGGCGATGCGCACGTACTCGTCCTCGGCCCGGGCCGCCACGGCCGGCAGCATGCACCGCCCCGGCGCCGCCGTGGGCCACGCTGTCGGCATGGCGGCCGCCGTCCCCTACGCTCCCACCGTCGAGCGCTTCCTCCAGCGGTTGAGCAACGAGGGCCGCTCGGCGCGCACCATCGCCGCCTATCGCTACGACCTGGACGACACCATGGTGGACGTCGCCGCCACCCACCGGCTGCTGCCCGACCGGCGCCGGCTGGAGCGCCTGGAGCGGCCCGAGCGGGAGGCCGCCGTCCTCCAGGCGTTCGAGCGCCTCGACGTGGCCGCCGTCACCCTCGACGACCTCGACGCCGCCCTGGCCGACTTCCGGACCCGGCCCGACCCCCGCTTCGCCCGCCATCCCGAGCGGGCGCCCGACGAGCGCTCCCCCGCCACCGTGGCCCGGCGGACGGCCGCCATCCGCTCGTTCTACGCGTGGTGCTACCGCACCTCGCGCGTGCCGGCCGATCCGGCCGCCCTGCTGCGCCCACCGAAGAAGCGCAAGCGCATGCCCCGCGCCATCGACGAGCCGACGGCGGCGCGTGCGCTGGCGTCGGCCGGCGAGTCGTCGAGCTGGCCGGAGCGGGACCTGGTGATCCTCGCCCTGGCCCTGGCCTGCGGCCTGCGCCTCGACGAGATCGCCCGGCTCCGGGTCGCCGACGTGGAGGGTGCCCCGCCTTCGGCCGTCGTCGTGCGGGGCAAGGGCGACAAGGAGCGCCGCCTCGGGTTGCCGCCCGTCGTGCAGGACGCGCTGGCCGCCTACCTCCCCACCCGCCACGCCCGCCTCGCCGCCCTCGGCCTCGACGCCTCGACCGTCGTCGTGTCCAGCCGCCCTCGGCCCGTCCGGGACCGCCGGGGCGAGGTGGTGGGCACCACCGTCGAGGCCAGCCGCGAGGCCGTCGTCTACGTGGTCGACCGGGTGCTGCGCCGGCTGGGCGCCCGCCGGGACGGCGTGCGGGTACACGCCCTGCGGCACACCTTCGCCACCCTCGGCCTGCGCGAGGGCGCGTTCAGCCTCCGCCAGCTCCAGGTCGCCCTCGGGCACGCCAGCCTGGCGACGACCCAGATCTACACCGAGGTGGCCGACGAGGAGATCGCGGCGGCCATGCGCCTCCACCCTCTCGGGGGCGGGCCCCGGCGCTGACGTCGGGGTCAGCTGGGTAACGGCGTCAAAGTGGCCAACGGCGGCCGGGGCCCGGCCTGATCGTCCTGCCTCGCAACGACAACGCCAGCCGAGTGAGGGCCGAGATGAATGATGCTCGTAACCGCTCGGTAGCTGGGGGTGTCGGTCGGCATCCCTTCGGATAGTGGTCGTCCGTGATCGTCATGCTCGTCGTCCTGGTCCTCTTGGCGATGGCCTTCGGTGTGGGTGCAGTCCTCGAGGGGATCGCGTGGGCGCTGCTGATCGGTATCGTCCTCCTCGCCGCCGCCGGATGGCTGGCCTGGCAGAAACTTCGAGGGACGAGCCGCTCGTCGTGAGCTAATTCCGATGCCGGTCGACGAGCTGCGAGTGGCAGTGTCCGGCGATCTCGACCGCCCGTAACGGAGCCGCCCCGGCCGGCGGACCGTCGGTACGACGGTCGTGATGCCGCAACCCAGCTGGGACCACTACTTCGCCCTGGCCCATCGACGCCACTGCGGGCGGCGACTCCAACCAAGATTTCGCCGGCGGCGCTTGACCGCCCGCTGTGACGACCTTGCTCGCGCTGGCGACTGAGGACCGCCGCCGCGTCCGATACGAAGAGCGTCGGCCGCCCCGCCGCATGGTGCACGCGAGGCGTGGCGAGCAGCGTGCCCCCCGAGCCCGCGAATCGAGCAGGGGACGAGCCGCGGTCACGAGCCTGTCGCCGCTGGAGGAGTGGCCAGGATTACTCGTCGGTACCGCCCGGCTGTGGTTCGCCGCCTTCCCCTTCCTGGGCATCGCGGCGTAGACGGATACGGGTGATCGCATGGTGGTCGACGGCCAGGACGGTGGCGGTCCATCCATCGATGCGCACCGCATCACCCGGTCTGTCGGGAATCCGGCCCAGGACGGCGAGCACCAGACCGGCGACGGTCGCATAGTCGCCTTCGGGCAGTTCGACGCCGAGGTCGCCGAGGTCGTGGATGGGAAAGCTACCGGCCAGCACCAGCGAACCGTCGGCCTCGCGCTGGACGCCGGCGACGTCGCGGTCCGTCTCGTCGTAGATCTCGCCGACAAGCTCTTCGAGCAGGTCTTCGACGGTGACGATGCCCGCCCCACCGCCGTGCTCGTCGATGACGACCGCTAGCTGCTGGCGCTCCTCCTGCATCCGCCGCAAGGAGCCAAGAACCTTGGCCGACTCGGGGAGGAAGAGCGCGGGCGCGGCACGGTCGCGCACACGTGTCGCCCCCGCGCCGATGAGGTCACGCAAGTGGACGACGCCGACGACGTCGTCGAGCTCACCGCCTTCGGCCACCGGGGCCCGGGAATGCCCGCTGGCCACCAGCACCTCGAGGGCGTCGGCCGAGCTGGACGCCGCGGTAAGCACCACCACGTCCCGGCGGGCCCGCAGCACCTGGCCGAGCGTCCGCTCGGTGATCTCGAAGGCCCCGGAGAGGATGGCGCGCTGTTGGGGGCTTATGGCGCGGTGGGTGCCGACCAGGTCCCGCAGCTCTTCCTCGCTGACGTCCTCGCGCTGGCGGTCGGGGTCGCCACCCATGAGGCGCACGGCCAGATCGGTCGAGTGCGACAGCAACCACACCGCCGGACGGGTGATCGCCGACAGCACTGCGAGGGGCCTGGCCGCGATCAGGCCCCAGCCCTCGGCCCGCTGCATGGCCACCCGCTTGGGGGCCAACTCCCCGAAGACGAGCGTGATGTAGGCCAGCAACAGGGTGACCACCACGATTGCGACCGGCCGGGCAGCCTGGCCGAGGAACCCGAGTGGACTCTCCAGCGGCTCGGCCAGTGACACCGCCGCGGTGGCCGACGCCAAGAATCCGGCCAGGGTGATCCCGATCTGGATGGTGGCGAGGAAGCGGTTGGGCTCCCGGGCCAGACGGGCCAGCACCTGTCCCGAGCCGCCACCGGCTTCGAGTCGTCGTAGCTGTCCCTCCCGCAGGGAGACCAAGGCCAGCTCGCTGCCGGCGAAGGCCGCGTTGGCCAGGACGAGTACGGCCACCATCAGCAGCTGTGGCAGGGTGCCTTCCACGGGCAGTGCTCCTCAGATCAGATGAGAACGGACGACGACCGCTGGGCGGGTGACTGTGTTTGCGTCGTCAGCAGTTTCCTTCGCGAAGGCGCGCCGGACGCCGCGCGCCTTCGCGAACTGAACGGTGCGGCGTCACTCCGCCGGTCGGGCGTCCCAGGTGGGGACCAGGCGGCGGGCGGCCCGGGCCTCGTCGACCCGGCCCACGGGCGTCGTGCGGGGGGCGGCGGCCGCGCCGTCGGGGTCGGCGGCGATGCGCTCCAGCGCCCGGGCCGCCCGCCGCCTGGTCCCCACCTGGGA
>DATLFN010000159.1 GCA_035540975.1 Acidimicrobiales bacterium | reverse complement strand
GCCGCTCCCGCGTCCGCCCCCGCGTCCGCCCCGGACCCGGCCGCCCCGCCGGCCGCGCCCGCCGCGGCGAAGGCATGGACGGGCGACGACATCATCCCGAACCGCGGCCGCAAGGGCCGGCGGCGGGGCTGAGCGCCTTCTCCTCAGCGACAGGCGGTCGCGGCCACCGGGCCGTTCCGCAGCAGCCCGGCGAGGGAGCGACGGGAAGGGTGGGCCCGTCAGCCGCGGCGCCGGGCGCCGGCGTCACCGCCCGACGCCGGCGAGGACGTGCTCCACCAGGGAGACCAACGTCTCCTTCGCCGACTGGCGGATGCGAGCGTCGCAGAACACGATCGGTACGTCGTCGGCGATGGCGAGCGCCTCGCGCACGGCGGGCTCCCGGTGAGCGGCGACGCCGTTGAACCGGTTGACGGCCACGATGAACGGCAGCCCGCACTGCTCGAAGTAGTCGATGGCCGGGAAGCAGTCGGCCACCCGCCGGGTGTCGACGAGGACGACGGCGCCGATGGCGCCCCGCACGAGGTCGTCCCACATGAACCAGAACCTCGTCTGGCCCGGTGTGCCGAACAGGTAGAGGCGCAGGTCGGCGTCGAGGGTGATGCGGCCGAAGTCCATGGCGACGGTCGTCGTCGTCTTCCTCACCGCCTGCCCGGCGTCGTCGACGGCGGCGCTGGCGTCGGTCATCGCCGCCTCCGTCGTGAGCGGCTGGATCTCCGAGATGGAACCCACGAACGTCGTCTTGCCGAC
This sequence comes from Acidimicrobiales bacterium, assembly GCA_035540975.1. Lineage (NCBI taxonomy): Bacteria > Bacillati > Actinomycetota > Acidimicrobiia > Acidimicrobiales > Acidimicrobiales bacterium. The sequence goes on along the minus strand of DATLFN010000159.1, from coordinate 1,275 downwards.
GGCGAAGCCACCGGCCACGACGATCTTCACGGGTCGCGGCGCGGAGGCGGCGACCGGCTCAGAGGGCACGGATGCCATGGAGGACCCTTTCCAGGAGTGCGATGTCGGGACGTCCGTCGACGCGGGCGTGGTGGACGCGGACGAGCCCCTCGTCGGCCATGTCGCTCACCAGGACACGGGCGACGCCCAGGGGGACCTGCAGGTGGGCCGAGATCTCCGCCACGGAGATCGGCGTGACGGCCAGGTCGGCGACGGTTCTCCGCTCCAGCACCAGGCGGCCCCGGCCGGCGTCGTCGGCCGACGTCACGACCAGCGCCTCCATGGCGAGGTGGGCCGACGCCCGGGCGCGCCCACCGGTGATCGCGTACGGGCGGAGCAGCCGCCCCGAGGCCTTCACGCCCACGCCCTATCCCGGAAGGGCGCGCTGGAGCTCGGCCCGGAGCCCGGGGGTGAGCATGGCGCCGGCCCGGCGCACGAACAGCGCCATCTCGTACCCGACGAGGCCGATGTCGCACTCGGCGGAGGCGACGACGGCGAAGCAGCTGCCGTCGCTGATGGACGTCACGAGCAGGAACGCCTGCTCCATCTCGACGATGATCTCGTTGACCCTGCCGCCGCCCAGGGGCCCGACGGCGCCGTAGGCGAGCCCGATCAGGCCCGAGGCGACCGCCGCGAAGCGGTCGGCCCCGGCCCGTTCGAGGCCGGGCGACAGCGCCAGCAGGAGCCCGTCGGACGAGACGACGACCGCCTCCTTGATGCCGGGCACCTTGCGGACGAAGGTGGAGACCATCCAGTCCAGGTTGCGCTGCCCGTCGGCCTCGTTCATGACCCCTCCTGGGACGTCGAGTACTCGTCTGCGATGTCGTCCAGGCGTCCACGGCGGACGCCGGAGCGGTAGCTGGAGAGCAGGCTGCGGACCTCGTCCGGGAGCCGCGCGGCGGGCGGACCGGTCTCGGTCGGGGCGGCGGGCGGCTGGGCACCTCGCCCCGTGTCGGGCGGCAGCGACGCCCTGGGGACCCGCCGGACCAGGCCGGCGGCCGTCGCCCGGTCGAGGTGACGCTGGAACTCGTCGGCCCGCGAGCTGCGCACCGGCAGGTCGGCCGCCGGGTGCGGGTCGGCGGCGGCGGCGAACCGGGTGGGCCGCACCGGCGGGGTGACGCCATCGCCATCCGGCCCGGGAGCTGGCGTGGCGGCCCGGACCGGCGGGGGGCCGACCGGTCGGGGCACCCGGGGCCGGGGGAGGATCGCCGACGGCGGCTCGGAGGCGGCCGGTGC
>DATLFN010000158.1 GCA_035540975.1 Acidimicrobiales bacterium | reverse complement strand
CTGGGTCGACTGGGGCGACGGCTCGCCGCTCGACGGCCCGTACGACCACGCCGGCGGACCATGGCCGGACGGCACCATCACGCACTACTGGACCGACGTGGGCCGGTACGACGTCCGGGTGGTCCAGCGGTGGACGGGCCGGTGGGTGCTCGGCACCGAGTCGGGGGAGCTGGCTGGGCTGGAGACCGAGGGCGTCATCGACGACTTCGCCGTTGAGGAGCTCCAGGCGGTCATCAACCGCTGAAACGCCGGGCCGGGCCCGCACCAGGTCCACCGGAGGGTTTGGGTCGAGAAATCGACCCGAGGGTGGGTTGGTGACGGGAGTACGAGGGTCGCTCCTGCATGGGGCCTGCGTACCCCGGAAGCGAGGAGTCAGGCGAGGCGGGAGCGGAGGATGCGGTACTCCCAGGCGCCGGACGCCATCTGCTCGTAGACGGCGGAACCGGGGACGGCCAGGAAGTTGTCGATGAGGGCGCTCCCGCCCCCGAAGGCGCCCGTGCGGGTGGAGGCCACCTCGTCGCACGAGGCGAGCACGTTCGGCGTGATCTCGCGGTCGTCCACCACCGTGAGGCCCAGCGACGCGAGGAGGGCGCGCACCTCCGCCCACCGCAGCCCGGGCAGGAGGTCGGTGTGCAGGAACCACCCGCCCGGCCGGAGGACCCGGCGGACCTCGGCGAGGAAGGCCCGGATGTCGGGATAGGTGTGGGACGACTCGACGTTGGTGACGGCGTCGAACGAGGCGTCGTCGACGGGGAGGTGCTCGGCGTCGCCCACCTCGAAGCGCACGTTCTGGTGGCGGTGCGCCCGCCGGCAGAACGCCACCGCCTCGGGGGCGAGGTCGACGCCCACCGCGTCGGCACCGAAGCGCTCGGCCAGCAGGGCGACGTTGCCGCCCCGGCCGCAGCCCACGTCCAGCACCCGCTTGCCGGCCAGGTCGACGGGGCCCACCAGCTCGAAGGCGAGGCGCACCGAGCTCGGGTTGAACACCCCGTCGGGGACGGCGTGGCGGGCCTCGTCGGCCGAGCCGTCACCCCGGCTCACGTAGCCGTAGTTCAAGAAGAACGACGCCTCACCCACGCCGGTGCGCTCCAGGCGCTTGCTGACGTCGTCGTAGAACTGGCGGTAGCCGGCCTTGGCCGCCGCCCCCGGCCCCGCCTCGACGTCGGGCGCGGCGCCGAGGGCGTCGGGCGCAAGCTGGTCGTGCGGGTCGACGGGGTCGACGTGGGCCGGGCCCAGGCCCACCGCCGTCTCGAACCCGCCCGTCTCCCGGGCCTTGTCCACCAGGGGCGCCAGCTCGCCGACCGTCGGCGCCTGGAACAGCTGGAGCACGGGCATCTCGATCTGGAAGCGGTCGCGGATCTCGGACGCGACCTGCACGGCCAGTAGGGAGTGGCCGCCCAGGTCGAAGAAGCGGTCGTGGACGCCGACCGACTCGACGCCCAGCTGGGCGGCCCAGATGGCGGCCAGCGCCCGCTCGGTGTCCGTCCGGGGCTCCACGTAGGCGGTGGCCAGGCTGGGCCGGGGGTGGCGCTCGGTGAGCACGTCGCTGCCGCTCCCGCCGTCGGTGCCGGCTCGGTGGCGGACCCAGGCGTCGAGCCGCCCCTCGAGGTCGGCCACCGCGACGAGGACGCGGGAGCCCACGTCGGCCCCCAGGACCCGCAGGAAGGCCTCCTGGCCCTCGGGGGGCTGGATGGCGGTGGGCATGCCCGCGATCTTCGCCTCGGCGGCGTTGTCCCACAGGTCCCAGCCGACGCTCACCCACCGCTCCCCGCCGGCGAGGGCGAGGGCGTCCAGCACGGCGTTGGCGGCCGAGTAGGCGGCCAGGCCCAGGCCTCCGAGGGCGGTCGAGATGGAGGAGTGGAGCAGCCACCGTTCCGGCTCCCGGCCCTTCATGGCCTCCATCAGGTACAGCAGCCCGCGCAGCTTGGGCGACAGTTGGGCCTCCACCACCTCGGGGCCCGTCTCCGAAGCCGAGGCGAAGGCTGCGGCGTCGACCCGGGCGGCGCCGTGGACCACGAGGTCCACGCGGCCGAAGCGGGCGAAGGCGGCGTCCACCGCGGCGGACACCTGGGCGGCGTCGTCGAAGTCGGCGCCCACCACCATCACCTCGGGCCGGCGGGCGTGCATGGCGGCCAGGCGCTCCAGGCGCTCGCGCTGGGCGGGGGCGGTGGCCGCGTCCTCGGCCAGGGCCGCCCAACGACCGGGGCCGGGGAGGGGGGAGCGGGCGGTCAGGACGAGGCGGGCGCCGAGGTGCTCGAAGGCCGCCTCGGCCAGGATCATCCCCATGTGGCCCAGCCCGCCGGTGATGAGCACCACAGGGTGGTCGGGCAGGTGGCGCGGTGGGGACGCGGTGGCGATGGGCGTGGGCCGGTACACCTCGACGAACCGTCGCTCCCCCCGGAGGGCCACGACGGGGTCCGGCGCGCCGGCAGCCAGCTCGGCGACCACGGCCGCCGCCGCGTCCCCGTCGGCGTCGACCGACGCGACGCGCAGCCCGGGGTGCTCCTGGGGGATCACCTTGGCGACCCCGGCCGAGAGGGCGCGGGTGGGGTCCAGCAGCTCGTCACCGGTGACCCGGGCGATGCCCCGGGCGACGAGCAGCACGGGGAGCGGCCGGACCGTCCGGTGGGCGCCCAGCGCCTGGGCCAGGCGCAGGGGGCCCAGGAGCGAGACGGTGGCGGCCAGGTCGAGGTCGGTGTCGCCGGGCGGCGCGCCGCTCCAGCAGTCCACGACGCCGGCCAGGATGCCGTCCGTGGCGCACACGGCGGCGGCCAGCTCCCGGTAGGCGTCGGCGGACCCGGGGTCGAGGGCGTACTCGTCGGCGGCCGTCTCCGCCAACCCGGGACCGGGCCGGACCACCACCGGCGCCGCGCCCTCGGCCCGCAGCCGCTCGGCCACCGCGGCGCCGAGCCCGGCGAGCTCGTCGAAGACCAGGATGCGCCGGCCGGCCAGCGGGCGGGCGGCGTCGCCGGCGAGCGGGGACTCCTCCCACTCGGGCCGGTGGTACCAGCCGGCCGTGTCCCGCTTCTCCTTGGGCTTCGACGCCTCGACGAGGGACGACGCGCTCACCCAGTAGCGCTTGCGCTCGAAGGGGTAGGTGGGAAGGGCGACGCGCCGGCGGCGCTCGGTGCGGTGGTACGCGTCCCAGTCCACCGGCACGCCCAGCGCCCACAGCATCCCGAGGGCGCCGAGCGTCGTCTCGGTGGACGGGCGCCCGTCGTCGGGCCCGGGGAGGGTGGCCACCGCCGTCGGTGTCGACGAGCCGTGCTCGGCCGCCTGGACGGCGAACGTCACCAGCGTGCGGCCGGGGCCCAGCTCGACCAGCACGGCGTCGCTGCCCGCCGGCCCGCCCGGCTCGGTGAGGGCGCGGAGGCCGTCGGCGAAGCGCACGGTGGAGCGCAGCTGGGCGCTCCACGACGCCGGGTCGGTGGCCACCCGGTCGGCCCACCCGCCGGTGAGGCTGGCGACGTAGGGGATGGCGGGCTCGGCCAGGGGCACATCGGCCATCACACCCTCGAACTCGCCGAGGATCGGCTCCATCATCGACGAGTGGAAGGCGTGGGACGTGTGGAGCCGGCGGGCCGGCACCGACTCGGTGCGCAGGGCCCGCTCCACGCGGTCGATGGCCTCGTGCGGTCCCGACAGCACCGACAGGGTCGGGGCGTTGACGGCGGCCAACGACACGTCGGCGCCCACGAACCGGTCCAGGTCGTGGGCCGGTGCCATCACGGCCAGCATCGACCCCGGCGGCAGGCCGGCGATGAGGCGTCCGCGGTCGGCCAGCACCCGCAGGGCGTCGTCCAGGGCCATGACCCCGGCCTGGGTGGCGGCCACGTACTCGCCGATGCTGTGCCCGATCATGGCCGCCGGCTGCACGCCCCACGAGCGCCACAGCTCGGCCAGGGCGTGCTCGACGGTGAAGAGCGCGGGCTGGGTGACGGCGGTGTTCCGCAGGGCCTCCGCCGCCTGGCGCCGGCGGCGGGCCGAGGGGAACAGGAGCCGGCGGAGGTCCAGCCCGAGCGACGGCTCCAGGACGCGGGCGCAGTGGTCGACGGCCCGCTTCACGACGGGCTCGGTGCGGTACAGCTCCGCCGCCATGCCCGGGTACTGCGAACCCTGGCCCGGGAACATGAACACGACGGGCCGGGCGGTGGAGCCGTCGGCGGCGGCGCCCCCGGCCAGGCGGCGCAGCCCCTCGACGGCGGCGGCCCGGTCGTCGGCCCCCGCCACCAGGGCGCGACGGTGCCGGAAGCCCCGCCGCCCCACGTGGAGCGTGAAGGCGACGTCGGCCAGGTCGACCTCGGGCCGGGCATCCAGGGCGGCGGCCAGGCGCTCGGTGGCGGCGTCGAGCGCCGCCTCCGAGCGGGCCGACAGGGTCAGGAGCTGGTGGGGGCGGCGCTGGCGGGGAACCGGGCGCTCGGGCGCCTCCTCGACGATGAGGTGGGCGTTGGTGCCCCCCACGCCGAAGGAGCTGACGCCGGCCCGGCGCGGCGCCCCGTTGCGCTCCCAGGGCGTCAGCTCCGGCACCACGTAGAAGGGGCTGGACGCGAAGTCGATGGCCGGGTTGGGAGCGGTGAAGTGCACGTTCGGCGGCATCGCCCCGTGCTCCAGCGACAGCACGGCCTTGGCCAGGCCGGCGACGCCCGAGGCGCACGACAGGTGCCCGAAGTTCGACTTCACCGAGCCGATCCCGCAGAACTGGCGGCGGTCGGTGTGGGCCCGCCACGCCTCGGTGAGGGCGGAGACCTCGATGGGGTCGCCCAGGATGGTCCCCGTCCCGTGCGCCTCCACGTAGCCGATGGTCTCCGGTGAGACCCCCGACATCTCCAGCGCGGCGCTGATGGCCGCCGCCTGGCCCTTGAAGCTCGGGGCGGTGTAGCCGGCCTTGTCGGAGCCGTCGTTGTTGAGGCCGAAGCCGAGGACGACGGCCCGGATCTGGTCGCCGTCGGCCAGCGCGTCGGACAGCCGGCGGAGCACGACCAGGCCGACCCCGCTCCCCACGATGGTGCCCTGGGCGGTGGCGTCGAACGGGCGGCAGTGGCCGTCGGGGGAGAGGATGGAGCCGGCGGTGTAGAAGTAGCCGCCCCGCTGGGGGACCCGCACCGTGACGCCCCCGGCCAGCGCCATGTCGCAGCGGCGGGCGTGCAGGCTCTCGCACGCCATGGAGACCGCCACCAGCGAGGTGGAGCACGTCGTCTGCACGACCACGCTCGGCCCCCGCAGGTTGAGCCGGTACGACACCTGGGTGCAGAGGTGGTCCTTGTCGTTGGTGACCATCAGCTGCATGCCGTCGAGGTACCCGAGGGAGTCGCGGCTCAGGTAGAGCTGGTACAGGTAGCTGCTCAGCTCGCACCCGCCGAACACCCCGATGGCCCCGGGGAAGCGGGCGGGGTCGTACCCGGCGTCCTCCAGCGCCTCCCAGGCCGCCTCCAGGAAGATGCGGTGCTGCGGGTCGGTGAGCGACGCGTCGCGGGCCGAGAAGCCGAAGAACCCGGCGTCGAACAGGTCGACGTCGTCGAGGGTGGGCGACGCGTTCACGTACCCGGGGAGGCGGAAGATGCTGTCGGGCACGCCGGCCGACCGCATGTCGTCGGGGGTGAGGACGCTGATCGACTCGACCCCGTCGGCCAGGTTCCGCCAGAAGCGGTCGAGGTCGTCGGCGCCGGGGACCCGGCAGCGCATGCCGACGATGGCGATGGGCTCCGGCGCCCGGGCCTTCCCGTTCGCCGCCTTCCCGTTCGCCGCCTTCCCGTTGGGGCGCGCCGACCGTCCCGAGGGGGACGAGCCGTTGGCGGGCGCCGTCATACCGCCGCGTCGCGCCGGCCGGTCGGTGCCGGCGGGGCACCGGGGCGGCCGTCCCGGGCGGCCTGGAGGGCGAGGCCGTGGAGGCTGGTGGCGGCGAGGATGCTCTGGGCGGCGGCCAGGACCACCGGGGCGGTGAGCCCGGCGGGGTCGGCCTCGGCCCACGCCCGCCGGACCGCCGCCGCGTACTGCTCGTAGGCACGCTCGAGGACGGCGGCGTCGCCGTTCTCCGTGGCGTGCAGGGCGGCGGCCACCAGTGCCTGGTACGTCTCCATCACCTTCTGCTGGCCGAGCCCGACGTCGACGGCGGCGGCGACCAGGTCGTTGTAGCGGGCGAGGGGCTCGGCGGGTGACGTCCCCTGGAGTGCGCGGTACCAGCTGACGGACAGCTCCCAGGCGCGGTTGGGCAGGTCGGGCGCCCGGAACACGCGGTCGACCTCGCTGGCGTACGACGCGTACGCGGCGCCGACGCCGGTGCGCCCCGGCTGGGGCGGGAACGCCTCGTCGACGGTGGTGGCGTACTCGGCGAAGGCGTCGACCACCCGCTCGTCCAGCCTCGGCACGAGCGGGTCGGCGCCGCCCGGATCGGGTGTCGTCGGAGCCATCCGTCCCCCTGCTTCGTCGGCCCGCCCCAGTGGGCGACTCGAACGTTACGCCAACAGCGGCCGCAGAGGTCAAAGGCGCCACGACGGCCGCTGTCGTACTACCCTCGGCCCAGTGCCGACGAAGGGTCGGACCGACCACGAGGGGGAGGCGCTGACGTGGGCCTGTTCTCGTTTCTCGACCCCATCTTCGGCGGTGGCGGCGGCGGTGCCAGCTCGTCGGTGACGAGCACCATGAACCTGAACGTCAACGGGCTCGACAAGATGTCGAGCACCGTCGAGGTGAAGCCGCTCGAGCTCAAGCCGCTGACCTTCAACGAGGTCATCGAGGTCAAGCCGCTCGAGCTGAAGCCGCTGACGGTGAACGAGACGCTGGAGCTCAAGCCGGTCACCCTCAACGAGACCGTCGAGCTCAAGCCGGTGACGGTGAACGAGACGTTCGACCTGCGCCCGGTCGCCATCGACAGCTGCCAGACCATGCGCCTGGCGCCCCTGCCCGAGACCCGGGTCTGCCAGCCCTACCGCCACCACGTGGCGTACACGATGTTCGGCGTCGAGTGGGCCGGCGTCACCTACGACGGCGAGTCCCAGCAGAACATCGAGAGCCCCCGGCGGCCCCAGGTGGTCGAGTCCCCGGAGCTGTCGCCCCGACGGCGCCGGCGCCATCCCGCCAAGGTGGTCGGCGGCGGCGGCCTGCGGGTGCGGGTCGTCGACCCCGACGGCGACGACGGCGACGGCGAGTAGGGCGGGCCGGGGGTGCCGCCGCTGGACATCGTCGGGACGACGCCCGTCCTCGTGGTGGGGTCGGGCGAGGTCGTCCGCGGCGACCTGTGGCTCTCCAACCCGACGGGCGCCGACATCAAGCTCACCGGCGCCAGGATCACCGTCACGCTCCCGTCGGGGCCCGAGGCGGGGGACATCCCCCTCCCCCCCGAGGTCGTGGTGCCGGCCACCGGCGTGCGCCGGATGATCGTCGAGATGGGTATGCAGCCGCTCACCGCCCCGGGTACCTACGCGGCCGCCCTCGACCTCTCCACGTCGGCCGGCGACCAGACCGTCGCCGCGTCCATGGTGGTGACCGAGGTCGTGGCGGCGGTGATCGTCCCCGACCGGCTGGTGTTCACGGGCGTGGCCGCCTCCGCCGTCGTCGACGGCAGCGTCGTCGTGCGCAACGAGGGCAACGTCCCCATCGTCGTCGGGCCCATCGCCGACGAGCCGCTCCTGGAGGTGCGCGCCCACCCGCGCGTGCTCGCCATCGGGACGGGCGGGGCGATGGTGGTGGAGCCCGCTCTCGGCCTGGCGCCCACCGGCACGGCCACCTTCACCAACGCCACCCCGACCATCCCGCCGGGCGGGTGGTCGGCCGTCACCTTCCAGCTCACCGCCCCGGCCGCCCTCGCGTCCAACGCCCACCTGCGGGCCCTCCCGCGGATCGGCACCGAGCGCTTCGCCGTCGACCTGCTGACCGTCTGAGAGGAGAGCTTCCATGCACGGAACGAGAAGGCACGGGCATCGCGGCCCGGTTCACCGGCGGGAGGCGGCTGCCGGGCCCATGTACTGGGGGTGGTCGCCCGACAGCGGCCAGATGGAGATGATGGACCTGCGCCGGTACGTGGATTCCATCCGGGCCGGCTACGACCGTGCCCTCGAGGACCTGTACGGGCGGCTGAGCGCCCTGTCGCAGACCTACGGGGCGGCGATGCCGGTGATGGGCCCCACCCCGTTCACGATGCCGCTGGCCGGCCCCGGGCCGGGCGGCGGCCGGCGGGGGCGTCGCCACGGCCACGGCCACGGCCACGACCGCGGCCACGGCCACGACCGCGGCGGGCAGGGCTGCTGCGAGGAGGACGACGGCCACGAGCACGGCCACGGTCGGCACGAGCACGGCGGCTGCGGCGACGACGACGACTGCCGCTGCGAGTGCTGCATCGTCGACGCCGACATCGTGGTGTACGCCCGCTGCGGCGAGGTGCGGGTGATCCCCATCGAGATCGAGAACGACACCCGCAAGGACCGCGAGGACGTCGAGCTGGAGGTCGGCGAGTTCCGCTCGGGCGGCGGGCGGGAGCTCCCGTGGAAGGCGGCCCTCAGCCAGAAGGGCCCGCTCACCATCCGGGGCTGCGACACCGTGAAGGTGGAGCTGCTGGTGGGCGTGGTGTGCGGGCGGGAGGCCACCGCCGACGCCGGCCGCCAGGCCGGCCAGCCCGAGGCGGCGGCCCGGGAGGTCAAGGGCGCGAAGGCCGCCGCCGCCGGCGCCGAGGAGGTCCCGGCCGGCCGGCTCCTCCGGGTGGCCACCGACGTGCGCGACCGCACGGGCGGCGTCGACTCGTGCATGGTGGGCTACGTCACCGTCCGGGTGGGCGGGTGCCTGGTGCGGCCCATCGTCGTGGCCGTGGCCGTCCTCCCCGACGACTGCGGCGCCTACACGGCGGCCTGCTCGTGCGGGGACTGCTGCTGAGTTGGAGACGACGACGGTCCCGCCCGAGGACTGGGCGAGGCGCTTCCAGGAGCTGGCCGACGCCAACACCGAGCGGTCGATGGAGTCGGTGGCGAACGTCCAGCGCCTCATGCTCGCCGTGTCGCGCGCCCAGCTCACCCCCGACGCCCTGGCCGACGCCCTGCCCCGGTTCGGGCAGGAGCAGGGCCCGGAGATCTACGAGCGCCTCGCCCGCCTGCTCGCGTCGTTCCTGGCCGGGCTCCAGCGGGTGCTGGTGCGGGCGGGCGACGAGTACCTCAGCAGCGTCGTGCCGTCCGGCCCGCTGCGCAGCCTCGGGCCCCGCGCCGTGTCGCCGCCGCCGCCCGGCGACGCCGGCCCGGCCGAGTGGACGGCGTGGTACCAGCTGTTCGCGGCCCGGGCCGCCGACCAGCAGGCCTGGCTCACCCGCCTGTACGGCCTCATGCTGAACGAGGTGGCCGCCGGCCGGCTGTCGCCCGACGCCGTGCAGTACGCCGCCACCGAGTTCGCCCGCGAGCGCTCGGGCCAGTTCCTGGCCGAGATCGCCGAGCTCACCTCGGCGTTCCTCGGCCAGGCCCTGGAGATCGCCGACGACTCGGTCGACGGCCTGTTCGCCCAGCTGTTCGGGGACGAGGTGGCGCTGGGGGCCGAGCTGGTGGTCGAGGGGTCGGGCCCGCCCGGGTCGACGTTCACCCGGGGGCTGGCGGTCGACAGCGAGCGCGACGACCGGGCCGTCGTGTCGTGCTCGGCCACGGCCGCCGACGGCTTCGTGCTGGCCGTCGAGCCCTCGTCCTTCGAGCTCGGGCCGGGCGCCTCCCGGACGGTGTCGGTCCGGGTCACGCTCCCCCCCGCTCCGGCGGGCGGCGCCGTCGAGGCGGGCACCGTGGTCGTGCGCAAGGAGGGCGAGGAGGACCTCGTCGTCCGGGTGCGGGCGGTGGTCGAACCGGCCTCCTGAGGCGACGCTCACGAGGCGCCGGCGCCGAGCGGGGGCTCGTCGAGCAGGACGAGGGTCTGCGACGACTGGATCTCGGGGATGGACTGGAGGTCGTCGAGGACCACGTCGCGGAGGTGGTCGATGTCGGGCGCCCGCACCAGCAGCACGTAGTCGAACGTGCCGCTGCTGAGCGCCATCCACTCCACCCCCGGGAGGTGGCGGAGCCGGTCGCCCACCCCCCGCCAGCTGTGCTGGCGCACGTTGACGAGGACCAGGGCGGCGATGGGGAGGCCCATCTTGCGGTGGTCGACGTCCACCGTGAACCGGCGGATCACGCCCCCCTGGCGGAGCCGGGCCAGGCGCTGGTAGGCGGTGGCACGAGAGACGCTCACCCGGGCGGCCAGCTCGTTGACCGACGCCCTCCCGTCGGCCCGCAGCGCCCGCACCAGGCGCCGGTCCACCTCGTCGAGCTGGACGTCCTGCTCACCCGGGGCCATGGTGCGCTCCTCTCTCGACCGTTCGTCCGGCTGATCCGGCGCTCCCCGACAGTATGTCGAGGATTCGGGTCGAGGACTGGACTTCTGGTCAGCAACGTCGGACACTGGCCCCAGAATCGTCTTCCCGAGGAGGCACGCGCCCGTGGGCGACGCCGCCCAGCTCTACGCCCCCGTGGTACGCGACGACGACGGCGCCGTCGACGTCGTGCTGGGCGCGGACCACCCGGGGTTCTCGGACCCGGTCTACCGCCGGCGCCGCAACGCCCTGGCCGCCCTCGCCCTCGACTGGCGACCGGGCGAGGCGGTGCCCGAGCCGGGCTACTCCGACGCCGAGCACGGCGTGTGGCGGGCGGTGGTCCGTCGCCTCGAGCCGCTGCACGCCGATTACGCCTGCCGCGCCTACCTCGAGGCCAAGGAGGACCTCGGGCTCCCCGCCGACCGGGTGCCCCAGCTGCGGGAGGTGACCGAGAGGCTGGCCCCCCTGACCGGCTTCTCCTACCTGCCCGTCGCCGGGCTCGCCCCGCTCCGGGACTTCTATGGCGCCTTCGCCTCCTCGGTGTTCTTCTCGACGCAGTACCTGCGCCACCCGTCGATGCCGCTCTACACCCCGGAGCCGGACGTCGTGCACGAGGTGGTGGGCCACGCCAACCAGCTGGCGGCACCCGCCTTCGCTCCGCTGTACCGGCTGGTGGGCGACGCCGTGTCCCGGACGCGAGGCGAGGAGGCGCTGCGTTTCCTGTCCCGGGTGTTCTGGTTCTCGCTCGAGTTCGGGGTGGTCGAGGAGGCCGGCGAGGTGAAGGCGTACGGCGCCGGGATCCTCTCGTCGCCCGGCGAGACGGCCGCCTTCCGATCGGCCGAGATCCGCCCCCTCGACGTGGTCGCCATGGGGACGGTGCCCTACGACATCACGCGCTACCAGCCGGTCCTGTTCGGCGCCCGCTCTACGAGCCACCTGGTCGACACCCTCGCCGGTTTCTTCTCCACCTTCGACGACGACGTCCACGCCCGACTCCTGGAAGGGGCCGCCCGATGACCCTCACCCACCCGCCGACGGCATCTTCGCCCGCCGCCGCCGACCCGTCGCTGCTGGGATGGGACGCCATCGAGCTCTGGGTGGGCAACGCCCGGGCCTTCACCGCCTTCTTGTGCTCGGCGTTCGGCTTCGAGGTCACCGCGTACGCGGGGCCGGAGACCGGGGTGGCCGACCGGGCGTCGTACGTGCTCGAGCAGGGGCGCATCCGCTTCGTGGTGACGGCCGCCCTGGGCCCCGACTCGCCCATCGCCGACTCGGTCCGCGAGCACGGCGACGGCGTCCACGATCTCGCCTTCGCCGTCCCCGACGCGGCCGCCGCCTTCGACGCCGCGGTGGCCGGCGGCGCCCGCCCGCTGGTCGAGCCGTTCGCCGTCGTCGACGACCTCGGCGAGCTGCGCCTGGCCCGCATCGCCACCTACGGGGAGACGGGCCACACCTTCGTCGACCGGTCGGCGTACGGCGGCGCCTACCGGCCGGGGTACCGCGCCGAGAGGCTGCCCCCGGCACCCGCCGGCCGCCCGGTGGGGCTCACCCGGGTGGACCACGTGGTCGGCAACGTGGAGAAGGGGTCGCTCGAGCGGTGGGTCGAGTTCTACCGGTCGGTGCTGGGCTTCGAGCGCCTCCGCCACTTCGACGACTCGCAGATCTCGACGCGGTACTCGGCCCTCATGTCCACCGTGGTGTGGGACGGCGCCCAGATCGTGCTGCCGCTCAACGAGCCGGCCGACGGCCTGCGCAAGAGCCAGATCGAGGAGTACCTGGAGACCTACCGGGGGCCGGGCGTGCAGCACATCGCCCTGGCCACCGACGACATCGTGGCGACGGTGGCATCCCTGCGCCAGCGCGGGCTGCGTTTCCTGGAGGCGCCGGCGACCTACTACGAGGACGTGCGCGCCCGGCTCGGGCACCTCGACCTGCCGTGGGAGGATCTCCGCCGCCTCGGCATCCTGGTCGACGAGGAGCCCGACGGATGGCTGCTTCAGATCTTCACCGAGACGGTCACCGACCGCCCCACGGTGTTCGTCGAGATCATCCAGCGGGGCGGCGCCCGCGGCTTCGGCGCCGGCAACTTCAAGGCCCTGTTCGAGGCCATCGAGCGCGAGCAGGCCCGGCGGGGTCACCTTTGACCCCGGCCCGGTACCGGCCGTGACCGGCGACGCCACCGGGTTCGGGCTCGCCAACCTGCCGCTCGGGGTGGCGCGGCTGCTGGACGGCTCCACGGCCGTCGTCACCCGCCTGGGGAGCTCGGCGGTGGTCCTCGCCTCCCTCGCCGACGGCCACCTTCTCCCCGTCCCCGGCCTCGACCCGTCCGTCCTCTCCGACGGCTCGCTGAACCGGCTGCTGGCCGCCGGGCGGCCGGTGTGGTCGGGGGTGCGCCGGGCGGTGGCCGACCTGGCACGGGTGGACCACCCCGCGGTGGTGAAGGCGTCGGTGGCGCTGGGCGAGGTCGAGATGCTGGCCCCGGTGGCGGTGGGGGACTTCGTGGACTTCTCGGCCTCGGTCCACCACGCCACGAACGTTGGCCGGCTGCTCCGGCCCGGCGCCGACCCGCTGCGCCCGGGCTGGTCGCGGATGCCGTTCGGCTACTCGGGGCGGGCGTCGTCGTTCGTCGCCTCCGGCACGGCGGTGACCCGGCCGTACGGCCAGGTCCCCGGCCCCGACGGCGACCCCGTGGTCGGGCCGACGGCCGCCCTCGACTTCGAGGCCGAGGTGGGGTTCGTGCTCGCCGCCACGACGGCGCCGGGCGACCGCCTCCCGACCGCCGCCTTCCCCGACGCCGTGGCCGGGGTGGTGCTGGTGAACGACTGGAGCGCCCGCGACGTCCAGGCCCACGAGTCGCACCCGCTCGGCCCGTTCCTGGCCAAGTCGTTCGCCACGTCGGTGTCGCCGTGGCTGGTCACCCTCGACGCCCTCGACGCCCACCGGGTGCCCGGCCCGCCCCAGGAGCCGCCGCCGGCCGCGTACCTGGCGGCGCCGGGCCACTGGGCGTACGACGTGCGGGTCGAGGTCGAGCTCCGGACCGAGGCCATGCGGGCAGCCGGCATCCCGGCTGCCGCCGTCTCCCGCTCGTCCTTCGCCTCCATGTACTGGACGGGCCCCCAGCTGCTGGCCCACGCCACCGTCAACGGCGCTGCCGTGCGGGCGGGCGACGTCATCGGGTCGGGCACCGTGTCGGGCCCCGACCCCGGGTCGCAAGGGTGCCTGCTCGAGCTCACCGAGGGCGGCTCCCGGCCCCTCCGGCTCCCCGACGGCACCACCCGCGCCTGGCTGGAGGACGGCGACACGCTGGTCGTGCGGGCGTGGGCGGGGGGCGGTCCCCGTCCGCTGATCTGCCTGGGCGAGGTGGCCGGCACCGTCGCTCCGGCCCGATCCCTGGAGGTGTGAGATGCCGTACTACCGCCGCGTCGGCGACGTCCCCCGCAAGCGCCACCTCCGCTCGCCGTCACCGGCCGGCGGCCTGCTGTTCGAGGAGCTGATGGGGGAGGAGGGCTTCGCCGGGGAGTCGTCCCTGCTCTACCACCTGCGCTCGCCGTCGGCCCTCGCCGGGGCCGGTCCGGCCGACGGCGCCGACGCCGGCCTGGTCGCCAACGACCCCCTCCTCCCTCGTCACCTGCACACGTCCAAGCTGCCGCCCGGTGGCGACGCCGTCTCCGGCCGCCACGTCCTGATGGGCAACGACGACCTCACCATCTCGTGGCTGGCGGCCGACCGGACCAGCCCGCTGCGGCGCAACGCGGCGGGCGACGAGCTGGCCTACGTCCAGGCCGGTGAGGGCGTCGTCGAGTCGGTGTTCGGGCGGCTGGCCGTCGCCGCCGGGGACTACGTGGTCGTGCCCCGCTCGGCCACCCACCGCTGGGTCGTCCCCGACGGCGGCCGGCTGGAGCTGCTCGTGGTGGAGGCCCGGGGCCACGTCCGGCCACCGGGCCGCTACCGCACGCCGTCGGGCCAGTTCCTCGAGCAGGCCCCCTACTGCGAACGCGACGTGCGTGCCCCCGACGGCCCTCTGGTGGTCGACGACGAGGGGCCGGTGGACGTGCTCGTCCGCCACCGGTCCGGCACGACCAGGCACACCGTGGCGTCGCACCCCTTCGACGTGGTGGGGTGGGACGGGAGCCTCTACCCGTGGGCGCTGTCGATCTCCGACTTCGAGCCCCTGGTCGGCGCCATCCACCAGCCGCCCCACGTCCACCAGACGTTCGAGGGGCCGGGCTTCGTGGTGTGCTCGTTCGTCCCCCGGCCCTACGACTTCCACCCGGGCGCCATCAAGGTCCCGTACCACCACGCCAACGTCGACAGCGACGAGGTGATCTTCTACTCGTCCGGCGACTTCATGAGCCGGTCGGGCTCGGGGATCGGGGTGGGGTCGATCTCGCTGCACCCGGGCGGCTTCGTGCACGGCCCGCAGCCGGGGAGCATGGAGGCGGCCGCCGACAAGGAGCGCACCGAGGAGGTGGCGGTGATGATCGACACCTTCCGCCCCCTCCAGCTGGGTCGCGCCGCCCTCATGGTGGACGACGAGGCCTACCCGTGGAGCTGGTCCCGCCGGTCGTGACGGTCCCCTAGCCTGGGTGGATGCCTGCCGACAAGCCCGATGTGACCGTCCCCGACGGCGAGCCGCCGACCCGGCTGGAGGTGGAGGACCTCGAGGTCGGCTCCGGCCCCGAGGCCACCCCCGGGTCCCGGGTCGAGGTCCACTACGTGGGCGTGTCGTGGTCCGACGGCCGCCAGTTCGACGCGTCGTGGGACCGCCGGAACACCTTCTCGTTCCCGCTCGGTGCCGGCCAGGTCATCGCCGGCTGGGACCAGGGCGTCCAGGGGATGAGGGTCGGCGGCCGCCGGCGCCTCACCATCCCGCCCGACCTCGGGTACGGGTCGCGTGGCGCCGGCGGCGTGATCAAGCCGGACGAGACGCTGGTGTTCGTGGTGGACCTGCTCGGCGTGGCCTGAGCGCCCGCCGGGCACCCGGTCCGTCGGCCGGGGCTAGTTCCGTGACCGGAAACGTTCGCCGCGTTCGCAGCGGCAAGGTCTGTGGCCGCACTCGCCGCCGCAGGCGGCCTCTGCGGCTGCGGACCCCGAGAAAGGAAAGGGCGGAGGTGGCGCGAGCTCCGCTCGCCCGCCGGAGCACGATCGAACTCGACCGAATGGAGTGAGCGAAGCGAACGAATGAGGTCGAAGCACTAGTGCCGCAGCTGGCCCAGCAGCCGCAGCACGTACCAGAACAGCATCATGATCGAGGCGAACAGCTGGACGGCGCCGCCCACGTAGGCCTCGGCCGGGTACGTCTTCAGGATCGTCTGCGTCTGGTAGAGGATCGAGGCGCCGGCCAGGGCGATCATCGCCACCGAGAACCACACGCCCAGGTTGAACCCGAACAGGATGCCGGCGCCGATGAGCACCAGGGCGGCGATGAAGCCCCACATGAGCATCGGGCGGAGGAACGACAGGTCCTTGCGGGTGGCGTAGCCGACGGCGCTCAGGCCGGCGAAGCCGGCGGCGGTGATGAAGGCGGCCGCCCACACCGTCCCGCCGTCGTCGCGGACGGAGAAGAAGTAGTGGAGGAACGGGGCGAAGATCAGCGCCTCGGCCGCGGCCAGGCCGAACAGCCCGGCATACTGCTTCTGCGGGTTCATCACGTCGTGGGCCGCGCTGGTGGCGAGCCAGCTCACGAGCATGAACCCGCCGAGGATCAGCAGCCACGAGCCGCTGCTGCGGCTGAGGAAGTCGTAGAGCCCCTCGGCCACCCCGGTGCGGAGGAACACCGCCTCGATGCCGGTGAAGGCGAGCAGCGCCAGCACCAGGTGCTGGTACACCTTGACGACGAAGTCGGCTCGCGTCTGCTCGTCTCGTGTGGCGACGGGGACGTAGTACGTGGGTGCGGCCATGGGCCCTCCTGGGAAGTTCTGCGACCTTGGACTTAAGGGTACCGAGGCGGCGTTACGAATGGGTGACGGCGTCGAGAGCGGGGTCCGGCTGCCGAGCTCCCCGATGGGGCGGCGTTGCCCGTGCGGCAAGAACGGGCGGATATCGCCCGTTCTTGCCGCATGAACGGTCCGGCGCCGTGACCAGGCATCTACGGCGGAGCGGGCGACGGGAATCGAACCCGCATGGCCAGCTTGGAAGGCTGGAGCTCTACCATTGAGCTACGCCCGCGAGGCAGACGCACGGTAGCCGTCGGGGAGGGGGGATTTGAACCCCCGACCGCCTGCCCCCAAAGCAGGTGCGCTACCGCTGCGCCACTCCCCGGTCGCCGCCCCTGCTTCCCGCGGCGGCCACGACCCCCCAGGCTACCGGCGGGACTGCCCGGCCCCGTCCCGCAATCCCCTCGGGCCGGCGGCCCCGTCGACCGGCGGCGGAGGGGGCCGCGTCGAGATGCACCTCCCGTCGGAGGGCCCGCCCCGTCAGCGTCCCGGCGCGTCGTGCCGGGGAGTCGGGCGGGGCGCCGGTCGGGCGAGCCCGGTCGCCGGTATCACCGCCCGCCGGGGCGCCTCCGGTCAGGTGATGACGCCGCCCATGACCGCCGGCCTCACCGGGCATCCGGTGGGCCCCACGACCGCCACACGGGGATTCGGGGCGGTTCGTCCCGTTGGTCCGCGCCCATCGGACGACGGCGCCCGCGAGCGCATAGGTCAAGTGACCGTTTCTTCGCCCAACCCTCGCGAACAGGGACCTTTGGCCCTACCCTGTCGCTCGGACTGTGTCGGACTCTATGACTCCCGAGCAACGGGCAGACAGCGACTTCACATCGGCGGGCTCGAAGCCCAAGAAGGGGCGGACGACGTGATCGCGATCCGGGCGGACGACCACGGCGAGGCGTCCATCGACGCGTCCGCCGAGCTGGCCGCGCCCCGCCAGGCCGTCCTGCGCCGAGTCCTCCTCGCCACCGATGTCGTCGCCGTGGCCGCCACCTGGGCGGCCGTGCTGGGCCCGCTGGGCGGCTACGAGGGTGGCTCGGCGGCCGGGCTCCTCGCCGCCGTCGCGGCCGTCACGGTGGGGGCGCTGGCGCTGATGGTCAGCCACAAGCTCTACCTGGCGAGGGTGTGCCGGGTCAGGGCGGTGGAGCTGAGCCGGGTCCTGCGGGTCTCCCTCGTGACCGCCGTGGCGGCGGCCGTGGCCGGCCCCCGGTGGGGCGTCGAGCTGTCCGTCCTCCTCACCGCCGTCGCCGTGGCCGCCATGGTCTTCGCCCTGGCCACGACCCGGGGTTGCTACAACATCTGGCTGCGCCGGCGCCGGAGCCGGGGCCGCAGCACCCGCCCGGTCGTGGTCGTGGGCGACGCCGAGGAGGCCGGCAACCTCGGGATGCTGCTGCGCGGCCACCCCGAGCTCGGCTTCGAGGTGGCAGCCAGCGTCGCGCCCGACGAGGACATCCTCGCCGCGCTCCGGGCCCACCGCTCCGACAGCGTCGTCCTGGCCACGTCGGCATTCGACCGGGCCGAGCTCAACCGGGTCACCCGCCAACTGCTCGACGCCCAGGTCCACATCCACCTCTCCACCGGGCTGAGCGGGTTCGACTTCCGGCGCCTGCGGGCGGCGCCCCTGGCCCGCGAGCCCCTCTTCTACCTCGAGCCCCTCATTGTCACGCCCTGGCAGCAGGTCGTCAAGCGGGCGGTGGACGTCGTCGGCAGCGTGGTCGGCCTCGTCCTCAGCCTGCCCGTGCTCCTGGCGGCCGCCGTGGCCGTGAAGTTGGAGGACGGCGGCCCGGTCCTGTTCCGGCACCGCCGGGTCGGCCAGGACGGCGAGGAGTTCACCATCTTCAAGCTGCGCACCATGGTGCCCGACGCCGACCGCCAGCTCCACCTGGTCGCCGCCGCCAACCAGCGCACCGGCCCGCTGTTCAAGTCGCACCACGACCCCCGCGTCACCAGGGTCGGCCGTGTGCTGCGGGCCACCAGCGTGGACGAGCTGCCGCAGCTCATCAACGTCCTGGCCGGCAGCATGAGCCTGGTCGGCCCCCGCCCGGCGCTCGCCCACGAGGTGGCCCAGTTCGACGCCGAGCTCCGCATGCGTGAGCGGGTGCGTCCCGGCATCACCGGCCTCTGGCAGATCGAGGGGCGCGACGATCCGTCGTTCGAGGCCTACCGGCGCCTGGACCTCTTCTACGTCGAGAACTGGTCGCTCGAGCTGGACCTGGTGATCCTCCTGACCACCGCCCGGGCGGTGGTCATGCAGGCCCTGCGGGACATCCGCCGCCAGTGGCGGCACTCGGGCGAGCCCGCGTCGGCCCCGGTCATCGACCTGACGGCGGCCGACGGGGTCGTCCTGGCGTCGTCGCCCGCGTCCGCTCAGTGACCCGGCGACGCTCCGTCGCCGTTCGCGGCGGCGGGCGCCGCTGCCGGTGCGAGGCCACGGGCCCCCCGTCACGGCGTGCGAGGCGGGCGCCTCGTGGTCTCGACGACGGTTGGCCCCAGGGACGACGTCACCCCTCGAAGCGGCGCAGGGCGAGGTCGGCCAGGTGGGCGCCGATGGCGAGGGACGCCGTCGCCCCGGGCGAGGGGGCGTTGCGCACGTGGAGGGCGGCGGGCGACTCCACGATCGAGAAGTCGTCCACCATGGCGCCCGAGGCGTCGACGGCCTGGGCCCGGACGCCCGAAGGGCCCCAGCGCAGGTGGGAGGGCTCGACGGCCGGCACGTACCGGCGCAGCTGTCGCACGAAGGCCGCCTTCGCCACGTCCCGCCACATCTCGGCCGCGCCCACCCGCCAGTAGCGACGGGACAGCCGCCAGAAGCCGGGGAACGTGGCGATGTCCACCAGGTCGGCGGGGCTGACGTCCCGGCGCCGGTAGCCCTCGCGCGCGAAGGCGAGAACGGCGTTCGGCCCCGCCCACACCTCGCCGTCGACGCGGCGGGTGAAGTGGACACCCAGGAACGGGAGGCTCGGGTCGGGCACCGGGTAGACGAGGCCGCGCACCAGCCCCCGCTGCTCCTCGACCAGGCGGTAGTAGTCGCCGCGGAAGGGGACGATCCGCACGTCGGTGGCGGAGGGGTCGCCCTGGCGGGCCAGCCGGTCGGCGTGCAGCCCGGCGCACGAGACCACGAACCGGCTGGTGATGTCGGCCGACGACGTCCGCAGCACGTGGGTGCCGCCCCGTCGGGAGATGGCGTCCACGCGCGCCCCGAGCACGATGGTCCCGCCCCGGTCGGCGACCTCGCCGGCGTAGGCCCGCGCCACCCGGGCGAAGTCGATGATCGCGGTGCCCGGGACGTGGAGGGCCCGGACGGCGACCACGTTGGGCTCGAGCTCCCGCACCTCCTCGGGCCCCACCTCGCGGACGCCGGGGACGCCGTTGCCCTCCGCACGGGAGCGGAGGTCGGCCAGGCGCCCGAGCTCCGACGGGTCGACGGCGACGATCAGCTTGCCGCAGCGCTCGAAGGGCACGCCGTGGTCCTCGGCGAAGCGCTCCAGGGCGGCCTTGCCCTCGACGCACAGCCGAGCCTTCAGCGAGCCCGGCCTGTAGTACACGCCGGCGTGGAGCACGCCCGAGTTGTGGCTGCTCTGGTGGGCGGCGATGCGGTCCTCCTTGTCGAGGACCACGACTCGCAGCTCGGGGCGTCTCCCGAGGAGCGCGTAGGCGGTGGCGAGCCCGACGATGCCCGCCCCCACCACCGCCACGTCGTACTCGCCCCGGCCCGCCCTCACCGCCGTCCTCTTCCCACCGCACCTCCGCTCCCGGCCTCCGCTCCCGACGTTCGCGGCATTGTCGTCGCCACCGTCCACCGCGGCCCAGCCGGATTCCCGAAGAGCCCGACATCGACGCCGATCCCGGCGACCACATGAGGACCAAAGGCCCTAGTCAAGATGCACTGGTCATCGGACACTGGGCCGCGCAGGAGTGCGATCATCGGGCAGGACACGGCCCGATGAGGTCCGTGGCAGTCGGGGGGCCAGAGCGGCAGCAACGCAGGGTCGGCGCGTGCCGTCCCTGCGTTCGCCGAGTGCTCCCGCGGAAGCCGGAAGAAGCCCGGCGTCGAGCGAGAGGAGCGGAGGTTGCGAAGGAAGGGCGCAGTGCGGCGGGCGGTCGCCGGGTTGGCGGCGATCGCCGGGATCGGCCTGCTGATGCCGTCCACCCCGGTGGGCGCCGACGGCACGGAGATGCTGGGCCCACCCAGCATCGCCATCGCTCCCGGCTCGGGGGTCGTGACCGAGGGCACCGGGCTGTTCCTCCAGCCGTCGGCCGTCTCCATCACCGTGCCGGCCAGCGCCTCGGTGGAGCAGGCGCTGCTGTACTGGCAGGGCGAGCACCGCAGCGGGGAGGGGGACGACACGATCGAGGCCAACGGCCAGTCGATCACGGGCCAGAGGATCGGCGGGCCGACCTTCTTCTACGACAACGACGGCCCGGTGTACACCACCAGCTACCGGGCGGACATCACGGCCCGGGGCATCGTCGCCCCCGGCGCGAACAACGTCGTGCTCCGAGGCCTGAACTTCGACGTCGGCAACAACGGCGCCAGCCTCGTCGTCATCTACGACGACGGCAGCGGCATCAAGGAGATCGGCGTCCGCGACGGCGTCGACAACGCCTTCGCCGGCTTCCCGGGGGCGCGCCAGACCACCGTCCCCCAGACGTTCCCGGTCAACCCCGCCGCCGAGCCGCGGCAGGCCCAGATCGACCTGATCGTGGGCAGCGTCGACTCGAACCGCGGGTCGACCGTGCGCATCACCTCCGGCGGCCAGGTCTTCGTCTCGAACAACCTGCTCGGCGACACCGACGACCGGGAGTGGGACGACGTCACCGTGCCGTTCACGATCCCGCCCCGCGCCACCAGCGTCACCGTCGAGATCATCTCCGAGGACGTCGCCCTCAAGAGCGCGGCGTCGCTCACCTGGGTGGCGGCCGTCCTCTCGCAGCCCGACCTGTGCCCGGAGACCAACGTCCCGGCCAGGACCAGGGGCTCGGCGTACGGTCTGGACGCCCGGGTCCTCGGCAATCTCATCAGGGTCGACAAGGCCGGCTCGGTGGCCAGCGCCCTCCCGGAGGGCCCGGCCAGCGATGCCGACAAGCCGCTGCCCGTCTCGGTGCTCGGCCTGGTGAACGCCAAGATCCTGGCCACGTCGTCGAACTCGGCGCTGAACCCGTCCACCACGACCTCGTCGGCCACGCTGGCCGACGTCAGCGCCCTCGGCGGCCTGGTGAGGGCGTCGGCGGTCAAGGCGGTGTCGCAGTCGACGGCCTCGACGCACGGCGCCAGCTACAACTCCGGCGGCTCGACCATCGTCGGCCTGACCGTGGGCGGCGCCGCCGTCAACGTGGCCCCCAACGCCAAGGTGGCCGTCAAGCTGCTCGGCATCACCATCGCCGAGCTGCACGTCATGGAGGAGAAGGGCTCCAGCTCGTTCGCCGACGGCGTCTCGAAGGCGTCGCACTCGATGAACGCCCTGCGCCTGGTCCTGCTGAAGTCCTACCTGACCCACCCGGCCGGCACGACGATCACGCTGTCGCACGCCGACAGCGACGCCCGGTCGCCCATCTCGGGATGCCCGGCGGCCAAGACGGTCAGCGGTGAGGCCTTCACCGCCTACGTCGACGGCAACCTGGCCGGCCAGGACCTGGTGGACGTCAAGGTCGGCGACGCCGTGCTGCCGTCCGTCGGGGGGTCCGACTCCGACGGCGCCGTCGTCCACATCCCCGGCGTGGTCACCTCGCTCACGGCGGCGAACACCACGTCGGGGTCGCTCACGCCGCACCCCAACGCCACCTCGCGGTCCATCGTGCAGGGTGCCAACGTCCTGAACGGCCTGGTGACGGCCCGGGTCCTCGACGTCAAGGCGACGAGCGCCGCCAACGGCACCACCGCCTTCACCGGCTTCGCGACCAGGTTCGTCGACCTGCGGGTCGGGGGCAAGGTCATCGTGGTCGACGGCGACGTGGCCCCGAACACGCACATCGTGGTGGACCTCGGCAGCCTCGGCTACGTGTCGGTGGTCCTCAACGAGCGGACCGTCAACACGCTCGGCGGCACCGACACCGAGGGCACCGTGAACGCCGTCCACGCCCGGGTCTACACCCTGAAGGGCCTGCTCACCGCCGAGGTCGTCGTGGCCTCCGCCCACAGCGACGCCCACGCCTGACGAAGGAGCGGACCGCCGATCGCAGGAGCACCACCGGGCGCGGGAGGGGCCCGTCCTGACCGTCGCCCGGCTGCGGTCGGCGACCGCCGTCCTCGACGGTTCCCGAGACAGGCCAGCCGTGGGCGCTGTGGCCGGCGTCGGCGCGCGGTAGCCCGACTGGGTCTGGACGGGGTCGCTCGTCTCCCAGCAGGCCGAACTCCACGGCGGCTACGGCCTCGCCGTCGTCGACACCGGCCTCACCGCCGGCACCCCCGGGTCACCGTCGCCGCGCCGTCACCGGACTTCTGGCTCGTCGTGCGGGCCTCGGACGGCGCCGACTACTGGCAATTCGTCCGCCGGCAGGGGGCGCTCGTGCCCGGGACCGCCACGGTGGCCAACGCCGGGTCGGGCACCGCCCCGGCCGCCACGGCCACCGTCTTCGACGACTCCAGCGCCATCCCCGAGTAGGCGGCGGGCGGCGCCCGGCCGCCGCTCTCCCCGACGACGGGTCGGCCCGCCCGGGCCACCGACGGTCGCCACGGCGGCCCTGACCCGGACGCGCCCCGGCCCGGCGCCCGGCGCCCAATCGGTCCTCAAGGCGTCCCCGGCCACAGCCGACACTTCTCCCAACGTCGTCGGTGAGCAGGCGCAGTCACGACCCACTTCGAGGCGCGCGCTGCTGGACCAAGGGGAGTTCCGTCATGTCGAAGCACATCTCTGTTCCGTCGCGCCCCCGTGGCGCCAGCCGGGGGTCGCCCCGCAAGCTGATCAGTCGGATCGCCGTCCCCCTCGCCATCCTGGCCGGTGTGGGCAGCTTCCCCAACGAGCCCGTCGGCGCCGCCACGAGCGTGCGCCGCATCAACGCAGGAGCGGGCAGCGTCACCGACTCGGCCGGCCGGGCCTGGTCGGGCGACGCCTACTACTCCGGCACCGGGAGCGGCATCCAGCACGCCACCGGGCTCGACATCGCCGGCACGGCGGACGACGCCATCTTCCAGACGAACCGGTGGGGCATGACGCGCTACGACATCCCGGTCCCCAAGACGGGCAAGTACCGGGTGCGGCTGCTGTTCGCCGAGACGGTCTTCGAGTCGGTCGGCGCCCGCGTCTTCGACGTGTCGGCCGAGGGCCGCCTGGTGCTCGACGACCTCGACGTCTACCGCCGGGTCGGTCACGGCGCCGCCTACACGCACAGCTTCGTGGTGTCGACCAAGGACCGGACCATCAACCTGCGCTTCGGCCGGGTGGCGGACGACCCGATGATCTCGGGCATCGAGGTGATCGACGAGCGCTCCGGGTCGACCACCGGCACGGTGTCGAGCACCACGACCACCGCTCCGGCGACGACCACCACGGCGCCGACCACCACGCCGACCACCACGCCGACCACCACGGAGCCCACGCCGACCACCACGGCTCCGCCCCAGACGACGACGACCACCGTCGCCCCGGCCCCGGC
>DATLFN010000157.1 GCA_035540975.1 Acidimicrobiales bacterium | reverse complement strand
GTCCTCAAGGGACATGCACAGAACGGCGCTCGAAGCGCTTCTACGAGGCGACCTTCCCCGGCCACCATCGTTGACCGCGCGGCATCGTGAGGTCAATGCAAGAAAGTCCTTGACACCGGAGGGTGGATAGGGAATCACCGCCCCAGCTTGCCACCCGCGGCGCCGAACCCGGCTGCCGCCGGTACGCGCGCTCCCTAGAGTGAACTGGTGCCGCCGTACCCCGACGTCCCCCGCCAGCCCGACCTCCCCGCCCTGGAGGGGCGGGTCCTGGCCTTCTGGGCGGAGGACGACACCTTCCGGGCGTCCATCGACCAGCGGGAGGCGGGCGACAACGAGTTCGTGTTCTACGACGGCCCGCCGTTCGCCAACGGGCTCCCCCACTACGGCCACCTGCTCACCGGCTACGTGAAGGACGCCGTCCCCCGCTACCAGACGATGCGGGGCCGCCGCGTCGACCGGCGCTTCGGGTGGGACTGCCACGGGCTGCCGGCCGAGATGGAGGCGGAGAAGGAGCTCGGCATCAGCGGCCACGTCGAGATCGCCAGGTACGGCATCGACCGCTTCAACGACGCCTGCCGCACATCGGTGCTCCGCTACACCAAGGAGTGGGAGTCGTACGTCACCCGCCAGGCCCGCTGGGTCGACTTCTCCCGCGACTACAAGACCCTCGACCTCCCCTACATGGAGAGCGTCCTGTGGGCGTTCAAGCGCCTGTGGGAGAAGGGGCTGGTCTACGAGGGCTACAAGGTCCTCCCCTACTGCTGGGAGTGCGAGACGCCGCTCTCCAACTTCGAGACCCGCCTCGACGACGCCTACCGCCCCCGCCTCGACCCCGCCGTCACGGTGCGGTTCCGGCTGGAGACGGGCGAGGACATCCTGGTGTGGACGACCACGCCGTGGACGCTGCCGTCCAACCTGGCGCTCGCCGTCGGCCCCGACGTGGAGTACGCGGTGTTCGAGCAGCCCGACGGCCGGCGCACCCTCATCGGCGCGGGGACGGCCGACCGCTACGCCGACGAGCTGGCCGGTGCCACGCGCACGGGGACGGTGGTCGGCGCCGACCTGGTCGGCCGGTCGTACACGCCGCTGTTCCCGTTCTTCGTGGGCACCCCGGGCGCGTTCCGGGTGCTCGGCGCCGACTTCGTGAGCACGGAGGACGGCACCGGCACCGTCCACCTGGCACCCGGCTTCGGCGAGGACGACCAGCGCCTCTGCGAGGCCAACGGCATCCCGGTCGTCGTGCCGGTGGACATCCACGCCCGCTTCACCTCGGAGGTGCCCGACTACGAGGGCCTCCAGGTGTTCGACGCCAACCCCCGCATCGTGGCGGACCTGGAGGCGGCCGGGGCCCTCGTGCGCGAGGAGCGCTACGAGCACAGCTACCCGCACTGCTGGCGCACCGACACGCCGCTCGTCTACCGCGCCGTCAGCTCGTGGTTCGTCGAGGTCACCGCCATCAAGGAGCGCGCCCTCGAGCTCAACCGCGACCAGATCACGTGGGTCCCCGAGCACGTCCGCGACGGTGCGTTCGGCAAGTGGCTGGAGAACGCACGCGACTGGTCGATCAGCCGCAACCGGTTCTGGGGCTCGCCCATCCCGGTGTGGAAGAGCGACGACCCGGCGTACCCGCGCATCGACGTGTACGGCAGCCTCGACGAGATCGAGCGCGACTTCGGCGTGCGGCCCGCCGACCTCCATCGACCCGCCATCGACGACCTGACCCGCCCCAACCCCGACGACCCCTCGGGCCGCTCGACGATGCGCCGCGTGGAGGAGGTCCTCGACTGCTGGTTCGAGTCGGGGTCGATGCCCTACGCCCAGGTGCACTACCCGTTCGAGTCGACCGAGTGGTTCGAGTCGCACTTCCCGGCCGACTTCATCGTGGAGTACGTCGGCCAGACGCGGGCGTGGTTCTACAACCTGCACGTGCTCGGCACCGCTCTGTTCGACTCCGCCCCGTTCCGCACTTGCGTCGTGCACGGGGTGATCCTGGGCGACGACGGGCGCAAGGCCTCCAAGCGGCTGCGCAACTACGTCGACCCCGAGGAGATGTTCGCCACCTGCGGGGCGGACGCGGTGCGGTGGTTCCTCCTGTCGTCGCCCGTGCTGCGGGGCCAGGACCTGATGTTCACGCGCGGGGGGGTGGAGGACGCGGTGCGCCAGGTGATCCACCCGCTGTGGAACGCATGGCACTTCTTCACCCTCTACGCCAACACCGACGGCCGGGCCGCCCGGTGGCGGACCGACGCCTCGGGCGTGCTCGACCGCTACGCCCTGGCCAAGGGTGCCCAGCTCGTGCGCGACGCCACCGAGCGCATGGACGTCTACGACCTGGCCGGAGCGTGCGCGGCGGTCGACGCCTTCCTCGACGCCCTCACCAACTGGTACATCCGCCGCTCACGGGACCGGTTCTGGAGGGGCGACGCCGACGCGTTCGACACCCTCTCCACGCTGCTCGAGGTGCTGTGCCGCGTGGCCGCGCCGCTGCTGCCCATGGTGACCGAGGAGGTGTGGCGGGGGCTCACCGGGCAGCGCAGCGTGCACCTCGCCGACTGGCCGGCGGCGGGCGACCTGCCCGACGATCCCGAGCTGGTGGCGGCCATGGACCGGGTCCGCGACGTGTGCTCGGCCGCCCATTCCGTCCGCAAGGCGCGCGGCCTGCGGGCCCGCCTGCCGCTGGCCTCCCTCACCGTCGCCGCGCCGGACGCGGCGACGCTGGAGGCGTACCGCTCGGTCATCGCCGACGAGGTCAACGTCAAGGACGTGCACCTCACACCCGACGTCGAGGCGGTGGGCGAGCTGCGTCTCCAGGTGGTGCCGGCCGTGCTCGGTCCCCGGGCGGGAGCCCGGGTCCAGCCGATCATCCGGGCCGTGCGCGAGGGGCGGTGGGCCCGGCGCGACGACGGCTCGATCGAGGTCGAGGGCCGGGTGCTGGGCGACGACGAGTACACGCTGCGCCTGGTCCCCCGCGACGAGTCGGCGGCGCGCGCCCTGCCCGGCGACGCCGGCATGGTGGCGCTGGACGTGCACGTGACGCCCGAGCTCGAGGCCGAGGGGCTGGCCCGCGACGTGGCCCGCCTGGTGAACGAGGCGCGCAAGGACGCCGGCTTCCACGTCTCCGACCGCATCACCCTCGCCGTCGCCGCCCCCGCCGACGTGGCCGCCGCCGTGGACGTGCACCGCCGGTTCGTGGCCGAGCAGTCGCTCGCCACCGCCGTGGACGTCTCCGAGCTGACGGACGGCGACGACGGCAACGCCTACGCGCTGGCCGACGGCCGGCCCGTGCGCGTGACCGTCGCCCGCGTGTAGACGGGCGAGGCCAGAAACGTTTGCCGCGTTCGCTACCGCAGGGTCCGTGGCCGCACTCGCCGCCGGAGGCGGCCTCTGCGGCTGCGGACACCGGGAAAGGACAGGCGGAGGCGGCGCGAGCTCCGCTCGCCCGCCGGAGCACGATCCAACTCGACCGAATGGAGTGAGCGAAGCGAGCGAATGAGGTCGACGCGTCTAGACGGGCGAGGCGGCGCGGCCGGCTGCGGTCAGAGCAGCGGTCGCTTCTTGGCCGCCGGCGCCTTCTTGGCCGCCTTCTTGGCGGCCGGCGGCGGGGCGGCGGGCGGCGCCACCGTGGCGGTGCGGGTGGCCTTGGTCGCCTTGCTGGCCGCCTTCGCCGCCTTGGCCGCCGGGGCGCGGCGGCCGGCCGCCTTGGCCGTGCCGGGCGACGCCACCGGGGCGGCGGGAGCGGCCTTGGTGGCGCCTCGCCGGGCGGGAGCCTTCGAGGCGGGCGCCTTGGCCAGCGGCGCCCTGGTGACGGGCGGGGCCTTCTTGGCCGCCGTCCGGCGCCCGGCCGGTGCCGGCGCGGTGGCGACCGGCGCCTTCTTGGCCGGCGCCCTCTTGGCCGGCGCCTTCTTGGCCGATGCCTTCTTGGCCGGCGCCTTCTTGGCGGCGGCCCGGGTCGGCGGAGGCGTCACGGGAGCCGGGGCGGGCTCGGGGGCCGGCGCAGCCGCCTCGTCGACCGGGACCTCCTCGAACATGTCGTCGATGTACTCGAGGATCTCGACCCGGTTGAGGCCCCGCTCCTCGCGGGCCGCCACCATGTCGAGCTCGTCGTCGTCGAGGTCGTCCAGCATGGCGATGATCTCGCCGGCCGACAGCTGGTCGTAGTCCTCGATGGGGAAGTCGTCGTCGTCGCCGCCGGACGAGGCCGCCACCGGGGCCGGCTCGGCAGCCGGCGGCTCGGGCTCGGCCAGGTCGTCTGCCGCCAGCGCCTCGTCCTCGGCGGCCTCCAACTCGTCGATGCGGAGATCGACGCGGCGGATGATGGTCGCCCGGTTCTTGCCCTGCTCCTCACGCTCGCGCACCATGTCGAGCTCCTCGAGGCGCAGCTCGGGAAGGCGCTCGAGGATCTGGCTGGCGCGCATCGAGTCGTAGCCGGGGATCGGGAAGCCGTCGTCCTCCGGCATGGGCTCGGGCTCGGGCTCCCGTGCCGCGAACCTCCCGGTGGCGGCCGCCGGCTCGGGCTCGGGCGCGTACGCGGGCTCCGGCTCGAACGCCGGCTCCTGCCGCGACGGCTCGGCGCGGCTGACGGGCGGCGGAGGCGGCGGCGTGGCCGGGATGTCGACGCGCGTGGCCGCCGGGCTGGACGACGGCGCGGACGGCGCGGTCGGCGGGCCCCACGAGCTCGGGCGGGACGGCGTCGACGGGCCACCGGCCGTCGCCGTGGAGCTCTCCTGGCGCCTGGCCATGCGAGAGAACACCACGAGGACGATCCCGGCGATGACGCTGCACGCGATCGAGAGATAGATCGGGCCGAGCGAGTTGCTGACGAAGCCGATCACCAAGGCGACGGCGCCGACCACCACCAGCCCGATAGTCACGAGAAGCAACACGAAGCCACCATTCGAGTCGTCGACGGAACCTGCGCATCCTAGGCGCGTGCGCGCCGCGGGCGGGCGGAGGTCAGGAGCCGGAACGAGCGTCCCGGTATTCGGACTGCGTGCGGTTGCCGCCGGGCATGCCCGCGAAGCCGAACGGCCCACCGTCGCCGACGCCCGGGCCCGGCGCGCGCCGAGGAGCCTGCGGCGGGGGCGGCGCAGGTGTCGCCAGAGCCTCGTCGAGGTTGCGAGCGGCCTCGGTGAGCACCGCCTTGGCGCGCGACCGCTGCTCGTCGAGGTAGCCGACCAACCGGTCGACCTCCTCGCGCAACTGGTCGCGCGCCTCGGTCAGCTGCCGGACCTCTTCGCGTGCCTGCGTCTGCGCCTCGTCGGTGAGACGGCGAGCCTCCGCCTCGGCCTCGGCGGTGATGGTGGCGGCCTCGCTCTCGGCCTCCTGGAGCAGGCGCGCCGCCTGCTCCTTGGCCTCCTTCATGGCGAGGTCGGCGGTGCGCTGCGCGAGCACGAGGGTGCGGCGCAGCGAGTCGTCGTCCTCCCGCCGCTCGCCGACGGCCTGCTCGGCGCGCACGGCCCGCTCGGTCGCCTGGCGCAGGCGCTCCTGCACGATCTCGAGCCCGGCCGCCACCCGCTCGAGGAACTCGTCGACGTCGTCCTGGTGGTACCCACGGAGCTTCTCGCGGAACTCGACCTGACGGATTGTCTGCGGGGAGACGTCCACGCTGTCCGATGGTACCGCTGCGCCCGGGGGGCTCGTCACACGCCTGCCGTGACCAGGAACGTCAGGGCCCGTGGCCGCACTCGCCGCCGGTCGGGTCGAAGCACTACAGGCTGAACCGGCACCCGAGGAGCGGGAAGAGCAGCAGTTGGGCGCCGAACACCACGATGATGGGCGACAGGTCGAGGCCCATGCCGCCCACGCCGATGGGCGGGAGCAGCCGGCGGATGGGGCCGAGCACGGGCTCGGTGATGTTGTAGAGGAACGAGAACACCGGCGCCATGGGCGAGTCGGGCGAGATCGGGAACCAGCTCAGGACGATCCGCCCGAAGATGGCGACCAGGTACAGGCTGAGCAGCAGGCAGACGACGTTCACGTGCGGTACAGGCCACGCTCTTGCAGCCGCCGCTTCTCCTCGGCCGACACCTCGACGTTGGTGGGGGTGAGCAGGAAGACGTGGTCGGCGACCTTGTCCATGGACCCGCCGAGGACGTAGGCCGCACCGCTGCAGAAGTCGATCATGCGCCGCTCGAGCTCCCGCTCGGCCGCCTGGAGGTTGACGATCACCGGCTGGCTCGCCTTCAGCCGGTCGCCGATCTCCTTGGCGTCGGGGAAGTGCGACGGCGCGATGACGTGGACCTTGGCCGTCTGCGCCTGGGGCACGGCTCGCACGACCGACGGGCGGGGCGTCACCGACGCCACGCCCTCGGGAGGTCCGGGCGACTCGCGCGGCAGCGTACGGATGCTGCTGCTGCTGGGCGCCGGCTCGTAGGCGGGCTCGGGGGCGTACGACCGGGGCCCCGGCCGGGACGGCGCTGGCGCCGGCTCCTCGTACGAGGGCTCGTAGTCGTCGTAGTCGTCGTCGACGAGGCCGAGATAGACCATCGCCCGCCGGAGCATGCCAGGCATTTACGAGCCTCCTTGTGCGGCAGGATAGTTTCGTCGACCGGCGCGATCGGGGACCGGGCGGGGACCGAAGAGCGCCTGGCCCACGCGGACCATGGTCGAGCCCTCCTCCACGGCGACCTCGAGGTCGCCCGACATGCCCGTCGAGACCTCGCGGAGCCCGAGGCTGCGGGCGAGGACGGCGAGGCGGCGAAACTCGGCGCGCGGGTCGTCGCGGCCGCCCACCGCCATCAGGCCGCGCACGTCGAGGCCGAGGGCCGACAGCCCCTCCACCAGGCCGGGTGCGTCGTCCCACGTGCACCCGTTCCGGTTCGCCAGGCCGGTGACGTTGACCTGGACCAGCACCGAGGCGCCGGGCGCGTGGCGGGCGATCTCGCGTCCGGCGCCCAGGCGGTCGACCGACTGCCACAGGGCGACGACGGGTGCCAGGTGGCGGACCTTGCGTCGCTGCACGGCGCCGAGGAAGTGCCAGCGGCCGCCGTCGCCGATGGCGTCGGCCTTGGCCACCAGCTCGTGCGCGTAGCTCTCGCCCAGGTCGTCGAGACCGGCGGCGCGGGCGGCGGCGACGGTGTCGCGCCCGAACCCCTTGGTGACGGCGACGAGCGTGACGCGCCGGCCGCCGGCGACGGCGTCGATCCTTCGGCGGACGCCCGCCACGCGGTCGGCCAGCGTGGCGACGGCTGTCACGCCGCCCTCCACACGACCATGGCCTGGCGCTCGGGCTCTCGCCGCGCCCGGTACGAGTAGTGGCGTTCGGCCGCGCAGGCCGTGCACACGCCCTCGTCGGCGGCCAGGTCGGCGCCGGCACGCGCCAGCGCAGCGCGCACGGCCGCCGGCAGGTCGAGGGCGGGCAGGCCGGAGGAGGTGACGGCCCGCACCGACGGCCCCAGCGCGCCGGCCACCCGCTCGAGCTCGGAGGCACCGAACTCGTAGCACTCGGGGCGGATGCACGGGCCCAGGGCGCCCAGCACGTCGGTGGCGCCGAGGTCGCGCATCACCGCGACGGCGCGCTGGACGACTCCGGCGACCAGGCCCGCCCAACCGGCGTGCACGGCGGCGACCACGCCTTCGGGGCTGGCCAGCGCGACGGGCGCGCAGTCGGCCGTGAGCACGGCGAGGGGCACGGCGGCGTCCGCCGTGACGAGGGCGTCACCCTCGTCGCCGCGGACGACCCCCGGGCGGGGGCGCCCGACGACCACCACGCCGTCACCGTGCACCTGGCGCAGCCACGACACCGGCGCCCCAACGAGGTCGTCGAGCCGGCCGGCCGTCGCCGGTCCGGCCGGGCGCAGGTCGCCCTCGGCGCGGCCCGTCCACCGCACGCGCGCACCGAGGAGCGCGCCCGCCGCTCCGGCGCGGGCGTCCAGGCGCTTCACGGGCGCGGTCACCGCGGTGATCAGCGCAGGAAGGACGGAACGTCGAAGTCGTCGTCGCCGAGGTCGATGTCCTCGTCGGCGGGCATGGCGAAGGGGTCGGGACGCGGCGGCGGGGCGGACCGGGCGCTGCGCTCGCCGCGGTCGCGCTCGTCCCGGCGCGAGGACCGGAGGTCGGCGGCGGGCTGGCGCTCCTCCTCCCAGCGGTCGAACCCGGCGGCGATCACGGTGACCCGGACCTCGTCGCCCATGGCGTCGTCGATGACGCTGCCGAAGATGATGTTGGCGTCGGCGTGGGCGACGCCGTGGATGATCTCGGCCGCCTCGTTCACCTCGAACAGGCCGAGGTCGCTGCCGCCGGCGATGTTGAGCAGGATGCCGCGTGCCCCCTCGATGGAGGCCTCGAGCAGCGGGCTGGTGATGGCGGCCCGGGCGGCGTTCACGGCCCGGCCCTCGCCCGACGCCGTGCCGATGCCCATGATGGCGGTGCCGGCGTTGCTCATGATCATCTTCACGTCGGCGAAGTCGGTGTTGATGAGGCCCGGCGTCGTGATCAGGTCGGTGATGCCCTGCACACCCTGGAGCAGCACCTCGTCGGCCATCTTGAAGGCGTTGACCATGGAGGTCTTCTCGTTCGACACGGTGAGCAGCCGGTCGTTGGGGATGATGATGAGGGTGTCGACCTTCTCCTTGAGGGTCTGGATGCCGGCATCGGCCTGGACCGCCCGCCGCCTCCCCTCGAAGGCGAAGGGACGGGTGACCACGCCGATGGTGAGGGCGCCCAGCGACTTCGCCACCTCGGCCACCACGGGGGCGCCTCCGGTACCGGTGCCGCCGCCCTTGCCGGCGGTGATGAAGACCATGTCGGAGCCCTTGAGCACCTCCTCGATCTCGTCGCGGTGCTCCTCGGCCGCCTGGCGGCCGACCTCGGGGTCGCTGCCCGCCCCGAGGCCGCGCGTGAGCTGGCGCCCGATGTCGAGCTTGACGTCGGCGTCGCTCATCAACAGCGCCTGGGCGTCGGTGTTGATGGCGATGAACTCCACGCCCTTGAGCCCGGCGTCGATCATCCGGTTGACGGCGTTGACGCCGCCACCCCCGATGCCGACCACCTTGATCACGGCGATGTAGTTCTGCGATGCGGCCATGGACTGCCTCCCTCGGTGCGGTCCTGCCGCGTCGACGTCCCGGAAACGTTCGCCACCGCCTCGGCGAGGTGCGTTCGCATGGGGCTCCGGCCCGGCCTCAACCTCTAGTGCAGGGTTAGAGTTATGTCAACCTCTTGCAACGGTCGAACATTAGCCACATCGTCAACGGCGGGTCAAGGCTGGTGCCCGCGGCACGCGCACGTCGATCACGGCCACGCCGGCGAGCTCGGCCCGGGCCAGCACGGTGGCCAGGACCCGGAACTTCTCGTCGAGGTCGACAGGCGGGCCCAGGCGCACCACCCCGCCCGGGGGCACGAGCTGGAGCTCCACCTCACCCCCGGGGACGGCGGCCACGTCGGCGATGCGCGAGCGCAGGTCGTCGGGGAGGGCGGCGGCCACGGCCAGCGACGGGCGCGTCTCCCCGCCGACCGTGGTCCCCGGCCGGCCGGGCGCAGGGACGGCACCGAGGACGGGGAGCCCGGGGGGCTTCTCCGGGCCGACGGCGAGCACCCGCCCGGTCCCGTCCGCCAGCGCCCAGGTCCCCTCGCCGGCGGGGAGGACGGCCGCCGGCCGGCGCTCGACGACGTCCACCCGGATCGTGGACGGCCACTGGCGACGGGCCCGGGCGTCCAGCACCCACGGGAGCGCCTCCACCCGGCGGGCGAGCGTCGCCGTGTCGACGTCCAGCATGGGCGGCGACGACGCCAGGTGGCCGAGCTCGACGACGGCGTCGTGCCTGGTGTGCTCGGCGCCCCGGAGGACGACCCGGTCGACGTCGAGAAGGGGCGAGCGCGTGGCGCCCGCCGCCCCGGCCACGGCGGCGGCCGCCACGACGCACGAGACCACGATGCGCCGCCGGCGCCGGCCCTCGTCGCGGCGGACCTCGATGCGGCGGCGCCGGATGCGCGGGTCGATGGGCAGCGCCGGGGGCGCGGCGCGTGGGGCCGGCGCCGGCTGCTCCGGCGCCCCGGTCTCCTTGTCCCGCTCCTGGTCGAACAGCTCCGGTCCGGGGACGGCCCGCAGGTGCCCGCGCCACCGCCTGGCCCGGCGCGGCGACGCCACCGGCGGCCGGGCCGGCGGCGGCTCGCCGGCCTGGTCGTACAGGGTCGGCGGCCCCCCCCGCCGTCCCCGCTGGCGGGTCTGCGTCAACGCTCCTCCTCGAAGCCCACCAGGCGCAGCTCCGGCTCCAGGTGCACGCCGGTCGTCTCCTCCACCCGCCGCTGCACCTCCCGTATGAGTGCCATCACGTCGTCGGCCCTCCCGCCCTCGTCGGCCTGGATGAAGTTGGCATGCTTGGGCGACACGGTGGCGGACCCCACCCGGAAGCCCTTGAGGCCGGCGGCGTCCACCAGGCGGCCGGCCGAGTCGCCCGGGGGGTTGGTGAACACCGATCCGGCGTTCTGCCCGCCGGGCTGGTGCTCCCGCCGCCAGCGCACGATCTCCCCGAGACGCGCCTCGCAGCCCTCGCGGTCGCCCGGCGCCAGGGCGAAGGTGGCCTCCACCACCACCTCCGCCGGGCCGAGGGCGGACCGCCGGTAGCCGAGGGCGAGATCGGCCGCCGTCCGCTCCACCGGGCGCGCCCCCACCAGGTCGACCACCCGGGCCGTCAGGAGGGAGGCGGCGACGTCGGAGCCGTGGCCGCCGGCGTTCATGCGCACGGCACCGCCCACCGACCCGGGCACACCCACCGCCCACTCCAGGCCGGTCAGGCCGGCGGCGGCCGTGCGGCGGGCGACCACGGGCAGGAAGGCCCCCGCCCCGGCCCGCACCCGGCACGCCCCGGCGTCGACGTCGACCGCACCGAGCCCCTCCCCCACCACCACGGCCAGGCCCGGGAACCCCCGG
>DATLFN010000156.1 GCA_035540975.1 Acidimicrobiales bacterium | reverse complement strand
CGTCGCCCTGGACACCGACCTGGCGAACCGAGCAGCAAGGATCGTGACGGGCACTGGCGTAAGCATCGCCGACGCCCATCTCGGCGCGGTGGCCCAGACCTCGACTGGCAGCGACGTCGTCGTTCTCACGAGCGACCCCCGGGACGTCGTGCGCGCATCCGAGCCGAGGAACGTGACCGTCGTCAGGATCTGAGCAGCCGACGTGCCGTTCTCCGGCGTCCCGAGGGGCCCGGTCGGGCGGGCCCGTCGCGGCGGTCTTGACGCTCGCGATCACCTGGTCGGTTGGCGGTCGGCCGCCACCTCCTGAACGGGCTCGGGGACAAGCACGGCCGAGGGACACGCCGGGTCCAGCGGAGGCGACGGCACCGCGTTCGCCCGCCATTTGGGTTGCACAATGGTGGCAAACAGTACCCCGACCCACCCCGTGCGCCCGGGCGACGGCGAGCAACGAGAAACCCCTGCTCACAGGCTGTGCGGGCGAGAGGACTCGAACCTCCATGCCTTTCGGCACCGGGACCTAAACCCGGCGCGTCTCCCAGTTGCGCCACGCCCGCGTGGGTGGTGACCCGCTGTCTTGCAGGCTAATCCGGCGGGCTCCGGGATCGGTGGCGCCGACGGGGCCTGTGGGCTGGTGGCTGAGCGGGCGTCCCGGGTTGTGGATTGGCAAGGCGTCCGGCCTGTTCCCGGGCCCGTTCCGAATCCACACCCCGTCGACAGACCTGGGCCCCGTACGTTCGACTGACGTGGGAGCGCCCGGGACGACGGTCGAACCGGAAGCCGAGGTCGATGTCGCCGTCTGCCCACGGTGCGCGCGCCGACTCGCCCAGGACGGACGCTGCACCACCGAGTGTGTCTTCTCCTCCTACCGGCGGCAGCTCGAGGCTCACCGGCGCCGCGACCGGCGCAGTTGACGGTACGACCGAGGCGACCGGAGGGGCGGCTCGCCCGATCCGCTCCTCGACGCTGCTTCTCGACGGGGGGCGACGAACGGGCCCACCGGCGGCGAAAAGGCGGGCAGGGACCTCGCGGTCGACGTCGAACTAGTACGGTACATAGGTGTACGTCGACTGAGGAGGAATCGTGATCGAAGCGGCCGTCGTCCTGGTCCTGGTCGTTGCCGTGGTCTGCGGGCTGGTCGCCACCTATCGCGAGAACAGCCCCAGGTAGCGGCCGCACGAAGCACCCGGGGGCACCCCTGCGCCCGCCGGCGCTCCCGGCATCTCCGTGGACGATCGCCTCGGCAGTCCGTTCCGCCCGGCGAGCGCCCGCCTCCACGCCCGTCGGGACAGGCGGCACGCCGGCATGCCCCCGGTGGCCCCCGAGCCGACCGCCGCATGCGCCGGGCCGATTCCGGTCCGAAGGCGCGACGGGGGAGCGATGGGGCCGATTGGGCGTCAACTTCGCCGGCCTCCGTGCCGACACCACGGGTGACCGAACGAAAAGGCAACCCCGGGGAAACCCGGGCGACGCAAAGCCACGGGCCTTCTGCGGGCGACCCCCCGCATGGCAGCCGGGCCACCGAAACGGGGGGCGGCGCCTCCCGCATGCGAGGAGGCGTACGTCGTGGGCAAGGTGGCGAAGACGCTCGTGGCCGTGGCGATCGTGCTGGCAGGGATCCCCCTGCTGGTCGGTGGCGCGTCGGCCAACCCGGCGGACGAGCAGGGGTTCGTGGACCGCCTGAACGCCCTCCGCACCTCACGCGGGCTGGCGCCGCTGGTGGTCGACGCCCGGCTCCGCGACGTGGCGCGCAACTGGTCGTCGGCCATGGCGACGGTCAACGTGATGTCGCACAACCCGTTGCTGTCGACGCAGGTGCCCTCGGGCTGGCGGGCGCTCGGCGAGAACGTCGGCTACGGCCCCGGGGTCCAGAGCATCCACGACGCGCTGGTGGCGAGCCCGCCCCACTTCGCCAACATGACGGACGGCAAGTTCAACACCGTCGGCATCGGCGTCGTCTGGTCGGGCCCGAAGCTGTGGGTCACCCAGGTGTTCATGCAGGCGCCCGCCACCTTCGTGCCGGCCACCGTCGTCACCTCGGGCAGCGACTGGTACCGGATGGCGGGGACGGGCGGGCAGACGTACTCGTTCGGCGCGGCCGTCGCTCTTCCCGGCGTCGGTACCCGGTCGCCCGTCGTGGCCGCCGCCTCAACCGCCACCGGGTCGGGGACCTGGCTGGCGGCGGCCGACGGTTCGGTTCTCACGCAGGGCGACGCCGGCTTCTTCGGCTCGATGGGCGGCAAGGGCCTGGCCCAGCCCGTCGTCGGGATGGCGGCCACGCCGACGGGCAAGGGCTACTGGCTGGTCGCCCGGGACGGCGGCATCTTCGCCTTCGGAGACGCCAGGTTCTTCGGCTCCACCGGCGCCATCAAGCTCAATCAGCCCATCGTGGGGATGACCGCCAGCCCGACGGGCGGCGGGTACTGGTTCGTGGCCGCCGACGGCGGCATCTTCTCCTTCGGGGACGCCGCCTTCTTCGGGTCGACCGGCGCCACCAGGCTCAACCAGCCGGTGGTGGGCATGGCGTCGACCAAGGCGGGCAAGGGCTACTGGCTGGTCGCCCGGGACGGCGGGATCTTCGCCTTCGGCGACGCCGTCTTCCACGGCTCGACGGGCGCCATGAAGCTGAACCAGCCGATCGTCGGCATGGCCCGCTCGGCGAGCGGCAAGGGCTACCGCTTCGTGGCGGCCGACGGCGGCATCTTCTCCTTCGGCGACGCCGCCTTCCTGGGCTCGGCCGGCGGTGGGGCGCTGCCCTCGCCGGTGACCGCCCTGGTGGCCGCCGCCGCCTGAGGGTCGCCGCACGGTCCGGTCTCGGATCGGGCGCCTCAGGGCCCCGGTCCGGGGCCCAAAGGCGCGCCGGGTCTCCTAGGGTGACGCGGCATGGCGCAGCCGAGGGCCGCCGTGCTGGTGGTCCACGAGAACCGCGGGCTGACGCCCCACTTCTTCGACCTGGTGGGGCGGTTGGCGGGCGAGGGCTACGCCGCACTGTGCGTCGACCTCCTCTCGCCAGAGGGGGGCACCGCCTCGGTATCCGACCCGGGCGGCGCACTCGGTGCCGCCCCCGACGAACGCCTCGTGGCCGACCTGCGGGCGGGCATCGACGAGCTGGGCCGGCGAGCCCCGGGCGTCGAGGTGGGCGCCGTCGGGTTCTGCTTCGGCGGCGCCATGGCGTGGCAGCTGGTCCAGGTGGGGGAGCCGCGGCTGGCGGCCGTCGTCCCGTTCTACGGGCCGGCGCCCGAGACGCCCGACTTCAGCCGGTCGATGGCGGCCGTGCTCGGGGTGTACGCCGGGCGGGACGACCGGGTGAACGCCTCGCGGGACCGGGCCGTCGCCGCTCTCGAGCGGGCGGGCCTGGTCCACGAGATCCGGACGTTCGAGGGCGCCGACCACGCGTTCTTCAACGACACCGGCCCGCGGTACCACGCGGCGGCGGCGAGCGACGCGTGGGCCGCCCTGCTGGCGTGGTTGCGGCGCCACCTGGGTCAGGGGGGCGGGTAGCGGCCGTCCTCGACGCGGTGCTCGGCGGTAGCGTGGGCCCATGCCCTCGCCCCTCCCCGCCGCCGTGGCCCAGCAGTTCGTCGACCGCTCGAGCGACATCTACCAGCGCCTCCTCAAGGAGCGGATCATCTTCCTCGGCACCCAGGTGGACGACCCGTCGGCCAACCTCCTGTGCGCCCAGCTCCTGCTCCTCGCCGCCGAGGACCCGGAGAAGGACATCAGCATCTACGTCAACTCACCGGGCGGCTCGGTCACCGCCGGCCTCGCCATCTACGACACCATGCAGTACGTGCCGTGCGACGTGTCGACGGTGTGCATGGGCCTGGCGGCCTCGATGGGCCAGTTCCTCCTGTGCGCGGGCACGCCCGGCAAGCGCTACGCCCTGCCCCACTCGCGGATCCTGATGCACCAGCCGTCGGGGCAGATGCAGGGCCAGGCCGCCGACATCGCCATCCAGGCCGAGCAGATCATCTACCTGAAGCGGATGATGGCCGAGCGCATCTCCCACCACACGGGCCAGCCCGTCGAGCGCATCGAGGCAGACTCCGACCGGGACCGGTGGTTCACCGCCCAGGAGGCCCTGGACTACGGCTTCATCGACCGGGTGATCGAGAAGGCCCACCAGGCGCCCGCCCTCCAGCCGTAGCTCGCACCGGCCGGCGCCCCGTCACCCACCCGGGCCGGCGGCGTGGCCGGTCCCGTTCCCGCTAGCGTCGGCGGTCGTGACCGACGTGAGCGACGGCGCCGGGATCGACCACGACCGGCTGCGGGCCGAGATCGACGCCGAGGTGCGGCGCCTGCGCGAGTCCGGTGAGCTGCCCGCCGGCTTCGAGCGGGAGCTGGACCTCGCCTTCGCCCGCTTCGCCCCCGTCCACGCCATCGGCGACGACTTCGACCAGGTGCTGGAGCGGGCCGAGCAGTCGACGTTCGTCGACGTCCTGGCGCCCACCGCCTCGGCGCAACCGCTGGTGGGCCACGTCAAGCGGGTCATCCGCAAGGCGATCATCTGGGAGGTCCGCTACGTCGCCCAGCAGGTGAGCGGGTTCGCGGCCGCCGTCACCAGGGCGGTGCGGCTCCTGGGGACGCGGGTGGACGACCTCGAGCGCCTCTCTCCCGCCCCCGCCCGCCTGCGGGTGGAGGCGGCGTCGGCCGCCGCCCCCCTGGACGCCGGGTTCTGGTCCCCCGTGGTGCTCGAGCTGCTGGCGGGGGTCTCCGGGAGGGTGCTCCACGCCGAGGCGGGCGACGGCGGGCTGGTCGCCGCCCTGGTCGACGCCGGGTTCGACGCTTACGGCGTCGACCCGGTGGAGCGGCCCGCCCCCGCCCGGCTGGAGGTGCGCACCGACGACGTCGCCGGCCACCTGCGGGCCCTGCCCGACGACGCCCTCGGCGGCCTCGTGCTCAGCGGCTGCGTCGAGCGCCTCCCCGTGGGTGCCCTGGCGGACCTGGCCGCCCTGGCCGCCGCCAGGGTCGCCCCGGGCGGAAAGGTGGTGGTCGTGAGCGCCGACCCGAGGGGGTGGGAGCGCCACCGCCCGCCGGTGGAGGTCGACCTCGCCGGCGCCCGCCCGCTGCACGACGAGACGTGGTGCCACCTGCTGCGGGCCCGGGGCCTCGACGCCGCCGTGGCCAGCCGGCGCACGGCCCCGGCGGGCGGCGTCCTGGCCCCGGTGCCGGGAGCCGACCCCGTCCTCGCCGCCAACCTCGAGCGGCTCAACGCCGTGCTGTTCCCGCCCACGGCCTACGCCGTCGCCGCCACCCGCCCGTAGCGGTGACGGCGATCCACCAGTTCATCCCGACGTTCGCGCCCCGCGACGCCATCGGGACGCACACCCTCCACGTCCAGCGGATCCTGCGGGAGATGGGCGTCGAGTCGGAGATCTACGCCGAGGGCATCGTGAACCGCCACGAGCGCCGGGCCCGCCCGTACCGGTCGTTCGCCCGGCGGCGGGCCGTCGCCGGCGACCGCACCTGGCTGATGTACCAGCTGTCCACCGGCAGCGCGGTCGCCGAGTACGTGCAGGCCCGGCCCGAGCCGGCGCTGGTCAACTACCACAACGTCACGTCCGCCGAGCTGTTCGCGCCGTGGGAGCCGCACGTGGCCGTGGAGTGCCGGGAGGGCCGGCGCCAGATGCGGGAGCTGGCGGCGACGGTCGAGCTGGGCATCGCCGTCTCGGCCTACAACGAGGCCGAGCTGGCCGGCGCCGGGTACCGGCAGACGGCGGTGGCGCCCGTGCTCGTGGACCTCGACGGCACCGGAGTGGAGCCCGACCCGGCGACGACGGAGCGGCTCGGGCGGGCGCGCCGGGCGGGGGGCGCCGACTGGCTGTTCGTCGGCCGGGTCGCTCCCCACAAGTGCCAGCACGACGTGGTGCGGGCGTTCGCCGCCTACCGCCGCCTGTACGACCCGCAGGCCCGACTGCACCTGGTGGGCACCCCCGGCTCCCACGCCTACGTGACGGTGCTCCGGCGCTACGTGGCCGCGCTGGGCCTCGGCGCCGCCGTGTCCCTCCCGGGGTCGGTGCCGGCCGAGGCCCTGCGGGCGCACTTCGGCGCCGCCGACGTGTTCGTGTGCCTGTCGGAGCACGAGGGGTTCTGCGTGCCGGTGATCGAGGCCATGCGCCTCGAGGTCCCCGTGGTCGCCTACGCGGCGGCCGCCGTTCCCGAGACCGTGGCCGGCGCCGGCGTGCTGCTCGACGACAAGGGCCCCGTGACGGTGGCGGCGGCCGTGCACCGGGTGGTCACCGACGGCGCCCTGCGCCGGCAGCTGACGGCGGCCGGGGCCGGCCGGGCGGCCGACTTCTCGCTCGACCGCTCCACCCGGCGCTTCGGGGAGGTCGTCGGGAAGTTCCTGGCCGACCGGGGCGCCGGGTGAGCCGGTGAGGGCGCTCCACCAGTTCGTGCCCACCTTCGAGCCCGGGGCGGTCGGCGGCCACATGCTGGAGCTCCAGCGCCTGGCCCGCGAGCGGCTGGGCGTGGAGGCCGAGCTGTTCGCCGAGTTCGTCGCCCCGGCGTTCGAGGGCAGGGCCCGCCGGCACACCGAGTACGGGCGGCGGGTGCCCGCCCGGCCGGGCGACGTGCTGATGTACCACATGGCCATCGGCTCGGTCGTGGCCGACTTCGTGCGGGGCCGCCCCGAGCCCCTCGTGGTGGACCACCACAACGTCACGCCCCCCGAGATGCTCGAGCGGTGGGAGCCGGGCGCCGCCTACGGGTGCTCGTGGGGCCGGGCCCAGCTGCCCGAGCTGGCGAGCCGCTCGGTGCTGGGCGTGGCCGACTCGCCGTTCAACGAGGAGGAGCTGCGCCGGGCCGGGTACGCGGCGACCGCCACCGCGCCCATCCTGCTCGACCCGGCCTTCTTCGAGGCCGCCGGCGACATCGACGAGCGTGCCCTGGCCGAGCTGGTGGAGGGCGGCGCGGGCGCCGAGTGGCTGTTCGTCGGGCGGGTGTCGCCCAACAAGTGCCAGCACGACGTGGTCAAGGCGTTCGCCGCCTACCGGCGGGTCTACGACCCGGCCGCCCGCCTGCACCTGGTGGGCGGGTCGTCGTCGGCCGCCTACCGGTCGGCGATCGAGAAGTACGTCGCCGTCCTCGGTCTGGCGGGCGCCGTCCGCCTGACCGGGCCGGTGCCGGCCGGCCGCCTGCTCGCCCACTACCGGGCCGCCGACGTGCTCGTGTGCCTCTCGGAGCACGAGGGCTTCTGCATCCCGCTGCTCGAGGCCATGGCCCACCGGGTGCCCATCGTGGCCTTCGCCTCGAGCGCCGTGCCCGGGACGTTGGGCGACGGCGGCGT
This sequence comes from Acidimicrobiales bacterium, assembly GCA_035540975.1. Taxonomy (NCBI): domain Bacteria; kingdom Bacillati; phylum Actinomycetota; class Acidimicrobiia; order Acidimicrobiales; species Acidimicrobiales bacterium. Next base: position 5,666 of record DATLFN010000156.1, on the reverse strand, counting down.
CCTGCTGGAGTCGAAGGCGCCGGCCACGGTGGCGGCCGCCGTCCACCGGGTGCTCTCGGACCCGGCGCTGCGCGACCGCCTGGTCGCCGCCGGCACGGCCCGGCTGGCGGCGTTCTCGCCCGAGCGCACCCGGGCCCGCTGGACGGAGGTCCTCGAGCGCATCGGCGGCCCGTGAAGGTCGCGTTCGTGGTGCCGCGCTACGGCACCGAGGTCCTGGGCGGTGCCGAGTACGGCGCCCGGATGCTGGCCGAGCGGCTGGTGTCCCAGCTGGGCTGGCAGGTCGAGGCGCTCACCACGTGCGCGGCGGACTCCCGCACGTGGGCCGACGAGTACCCGCCCGGCGACGCCGACCTCAACGGCGTGCGGGTCCGCCGCTTCCGCTCGGCCGCCGGGCGGGCCGCCGGCTTCGAGTCCTTCTCGGCCCGCGTCCTGCCGGCCCCGGAGAACGCGTCGCCCGCCGACCAGCGGCGCTGGATCGACCTCCAGGGACCGGTGGCTCCCGACCTGGTCGCGGCGGCGGCCGACGGCGGCGCCGACGTCGTCGTCTTCTACCCCTACCTCTACTGGCCGACGGTGCGCGGCGTTCCCGCCGTGGGGCGACGGGCCGTGATGCACCCGGCCGCCCACGACGAGGCGCCGTTGCGCCTCCCGTTGTTCCGCGACGTGTTCGCCGGCGTCGGCGGGCTGGTGTTCCAGACCTACGGGGAGCGCCGGCTGGTGGAGGAGCGGTTCCCGGTGGCGGCGACGCCCCAGGTGGTGATGGGCCTGGGCGTGGAACCGGGCGCGGGCACGCCCGAGGCGGCCCGGCGGGCGCTGGGTCTGGGCGACGAGCCCTACCTGCTTTGCCTGGGGCGGGTGGACGACGGCAAGGGGACGGGCGTCCTGGCCCGGTTCTTCGCCGCCCTGAAGGCGCGCCGCCCGGGCCCCCTGAAGCTGGTGCTGGCGGGGCCGGTCGTCCACCCGGTGGCTCCCCACCCCGACATCGTGGCCGCCGGGCCCGTTCCCGAGGAGGTGAAGTGGGGCGCCCTGCGGGGCGCGGTGGCCCTCGTCTCCCCCTCGCCGTTCGAGGCGTTCTCCATCGTGGTGGTCGAGGCGTGGACGGCCGGGATCCCGGTGCTCGTGAACGGGTTCTGCGCTGCCACCGCCGAGCACGTCGCCCGGTCGGGCGGTGGCCTGGCGTTCACCGGGTACGGCCAGTTCGAGGTCGCCGTCTCGCGGCTCGTCGCCGACGCCGGCCTGGCCGCGCAGCTCGCCCGCCGGGGCGCCGCCCACGTCGAACGCCACTTCGCCTGGCCGTGGATCATGGAGCGCTACGGGGGCTTCCTCGAGCGGGCGGCGGAGCGGGCCGCCCGCTGAGCCGGCCCGGGCCGGCGGGCAGGGCCAGCGACCGGGCGTCGTACCCCCGGGCGCTCAGGCGCCCCGGGGTACGGCCATGTTCACGATGGGCTGGTTGAGGCGGATCGCACCCGTGGAGCCGAAGAACGGCGCTCCGAACGAGAAGATCCCACCGTCGGTCGCCACCAGCCAGTAGCCGGAGCCGCTGAGGGTTCGGGACAGGCCGACCACCGGCTGGTTGAGCCGGATGGCGCCGGTCGAGCCCCGGAACACGGCGTCTCCGAAGGCGAAGATCCCACCGTCGGAGGCCACCAGCCAGTAGCCCTGGCCGCTCGGCGTCGCCGCCATGGAGCGGATGGGCTGGGCCAGGCGGATGGCGCCGGTCGAGCCCCGGAACACCGCGTCCCCGAAGGCGAAGATCCCACCGTCGGAGGCCACCAGCCAGTAGCCCTGGCCGCTCGGCGTGGCCGCCATGCCGACGATGGGCTGGGCCAGGCGGATGGCCCCCGTCGAGCCCCGGAACACGGCGTCGCCGAAGGCGAACACGCCCCCGTCCGCCGCCACCAGCCAGTAGCCCTGGCCGGTCGGCGTGCGGGCCATCCCCACGATGGGCTGGGCCAGGCCGATGGCGCCCGTCGAGCCCCGGAACACGGCGTCGCCGAAGGCGAAGATGCCCCCGTCCGATGCGACGAGCCAGTACCCGTTGCCGGACGGCGTGCCCGCCATGCCCACGATGGGCTGGTTGAGGCGGAGCGCGCCGGTGGAGCCGAAGAACCGGGCCTCGCAGAAGGCGAAGACGCCGCCGTCCCGAGCCACCAGCCAGTAGCCACCCGGCCCGGCTGCCGCGCACAGGTTCACGCCCGCCTGGGTGAGCGGCGGGTTCGTCCACGACCCGGTGCGGCGTTCGTCGCGGCGGAAGGTGTGCCACCCGTTGGCACCGAACCTGGCGTTGTCACCCGCCGGCACCTCCCACCGGTAGGCGACGCCGGCGCCGCTGGGGCGGGTACCCACGGCGATGATGTCGAGCAGGCCGTCGCCGTCGACGTCGGTGACGGTGGGGGAGTTCTGGAACGCCGTCGTGCCCTGGGCCACGCCCCACAGGGCCGCCCCGTTGCGGCCGTTGTAGGCGAACAGACCGCCGCCCGTGGGCACGATCATGTCCTGCGCGCCGTCCCCGTTGAGGTCGGCGGTGACGATGCCGCCGAGGACCACGCCGCCGCCGGAGGCCCGGGGGTAACCCGCCAGGTCGGACCCGTTGGTGCCCCGCAGGGCGAACACGCGGCCGGGGTTGGGGCCCTCGAAGGTGCCGATGCCCACGTCGAGGACGCCGTCGCCGTCGAAGTCGGCGAGGGCGGGCGAGGCCATCGTGTACCCGCCGGTGTCGCGCACCCACTTGAGGGTGCCGTCGCGGTTGAGGGCGAAGACCTTCGTCGAGTCGGTCGCGCCGCCGGGCTGGCGCGCCCAGTAGTCGCCGGTGCCGAAGACGATCTCGACCTGACCGTCGCCGTCGATGTCGCCGATGCTGGGTGACGACCGGACCATCTCGTTGACCCGGAACTCCCACAGGGTGTTGCCGGCGCCGCCGATCGCCCGCACCAGGCCGCCCCGGTGGTCGATGGGGGCGCCGGGGCTCGAGTCGCCGCCCACCACGACGTCGGTCTGGCCGTCGCCGTTCACGTCGGCCAGGGCGGGCGACGAGAAGACGGTGTCGTCGGTGTAGTACGGCCAGCCCGGGTTCATGGCCCCGCTGTGCAACAGCGACGGCATGGTGAGGCCCAGGGTGCCGACGGTGACGTCGGCCGTGTCGTCCCGGTTCACGTCCCCCACGGCGGGGGTGGAGTGGACGGCCTGGCTGCCGCAGTCCTGGTCGGCGCCCTGGTGGCGGAAGCGCTGGTTCCCGTCGTGGTCGAACGAGTAGAGGGCCCCGCCGGAGCACTGGCCGTGGCTGCCCACGCCGCTACCTACGAAGATCTCCGGGCGGCCGTCGCGGTCGGTGTCCGCCGCCGCCGGTGACGAGTTGACGGCGTGCGACGTCTGGCGGGGCCAGCCGCCGACGGGCGACCCGTTGTCGCCGTGGAGGGCGTAGACCTTGCCGTCGTGGGCGCCGAAGACGACGTCCGGGCTCCCACCGTCGAGGTCGACGACCAGCGGCGACGACTCCCGCACGGCGGACGGCAGGTCGACCGACCACTGCTGGGCGGGCGCCGCCGAGGCGGGTGAGGCGCCGGCGACCAGGCCGGCGGCGGCGACGGCGGGGACGAGCAGGACGGCAAGGCGACGCCGGGGCGGGATCGAAGTGGGCACGGAGCTCCTCGGCATTGGGGGAAGTGGCTCGCAGGCGGCTCGGAGGCCGGTTGCCCGTCCCCCGGTTCGTCCACCCGTAAACTATCGGCGGGTCTACGGACTCCCTGTACCGCCGGCCCCGCGGCGGCACCTGCGATCACCCGGCGGTGATGCCTCGTGCGAACACGGATCGTCGTCGCGCTCCTCGTCGTGGCGGCCACCCTGCTGGTGCCGGTGCGGATGGCGTGGAGCGCGCCCGAGACCCGTCTCGACCTGCTGGACGAGGCGGGGGAGGCGGCCGGCGAGGCGGTCGACTTCCCGGCCACCCATCTCGCCCTGCGCTGGACGGGGTCCCACGACGCCTCCGTCCAGGTCCGCTGGCGGACCGCCGCCGGGTGGCAGCCGTGGCAGGGCGTCGCGGTCGCCCACGACCTGGAGGACTCCGACCGGGGCGTCGTCTACAGCGGGTTGCTGCGGGCACCGGGCGCCGTGCGGGTCCGGACGCGGGTGCTGGCGGGCCCGGCGTCGGACGTCGAGGTGGCCGCCCTGGACGCCGAGAACGGGCCCCGCCGGCTGGTGCGGGCGTCGACCCCGCCCGCCTCGGGCGCCGAGGGGCCCGAGGCCACCGCCGGCCCGCCCCAGCCACCCGTCGTGCCCCGGGCCCAGTGGGGCGCCGACGAGTCGCTCCGGACGGGGACGCCCCGCTTCGCCCCGGTGACCAAGCTCATCGTCCACCACACCGTCACCGCCAACCACGACCCCGACCCGGCCGCCACGATCCGGGCCATGTACGCGTTCCACACCCGGGTCCGGGGCTGGGACGACATCGGGTACAACGTCCTCGTCGACGCCCAGGGCCGCGTCTACGAGGGCCGCTTCGCCCGGGCCCACCTCCCCGGGGAGATCCCGACGGGGGAGAACGACGCCCGCCACGGCGTGATCGGCGCCCACGCCGAGGGCGCCAACACCGGATCCGCCGGCGTCGCCCTGCTGGGCGACTTCACCTCGGTGTCGCCGACCCCGGCCGCCGTCGCCGCCCTCGAGGGGTGGCTGGCGTGGAAGGCGGCGCGCCACAAGATCGACCCGCGCGGCGCGTCGGCGTTCGCGCCGGCCGACGGCTCGGCACCCCGGGTGTTCGACAACGTGGCCGGGCACCGCGACGTGCGGGCGACGGAGTGCCCGGGCGACCGGCTGTACGCCCGCCTCCCGGCCGTCCGGCTGCGGGTCGCCGAGCTGGTGGCGTCGGTCCGCGTGGCGCGCGGCTACTGGATCGCCGGCCGGGACGGTGGCGTGCACGCCCACGGGGCGGCCAGGCCGTTCGGGGACGCCCGGGCGGCGAGCCTCAGGTCCCCCATACGGGGCATGGCGCTCACGCCGCTCCAGAAGGGCTACTGGCTCCTCGGGGGCGACGGCGGCATCTTCGCCTTCGGCGACGCCCAGTTCTGGGGGTCGACGGGCGCCATGAGGCTCAACCAGCCCGTCGTCGGCATGGCCCCGACGCCCACCGGGCGGGGCTACTGGCTGGTGGCCTCCGACGGCGGCATCTTCGCCTTCGGCGACGCCCAGTTCTTCGGGTCGACCGGAGCCATGAAGCTCAACAAGCCGGTCGTCGGCATGGCGCCGACGTCCACCGGGCGGGGCTACTGGCTGGTGGCCTCCGACGGCGGGATCTTCGCCTTCGGCGACGCCCTCTTCCGGGGGTCGACGGGCGCCATCGCCCTCAACTCGCCCGTCGCCGCCATGGAGCGGACGCCCGACGGCTCCGGCTACTGGCTGGTGGCCCGGGACGGCGGCGTGTTCGCCTTCGGCGCACCCTTCCGGGGCAGCGTGCCCGCCCTCCGGTTGCCGTCGTACGCCGGCAGCGCCGCTCTGCGGTCGGTGCCCAGCGCCCTCGGGTACTACGTGCTGGGCGCCGACGGCGGCGTGTTCGCCTTCGGCACGGCGCCCTTCTTCGGCGCCACGCCGGGGCTGGCGCCGGCGTCGGCGGCGGTGGACCTGGCCGTGCTCGACGTCCCCGCCTGACCGCCCCCGGCGAGCGCGGCGACGAC
>DATLFN010000155.1 GCA_035540975.1 Acidimicrobiales bacterium | reverse complement strand
GGCCGAACACGACCGGCAGCGTGGCCCTGCTGTACCACGGGCTGGCCGTCGGCCAGATGAGCGTGGTGGCACCGCTGACCGCGGTCGGCTCGGCCACGCTGCCGGTCGTGTTCGGCCTCCTCACCGGGGAGCGGCCGTCGGCCGCCGCCCTGGTCGGGGTCGTCCTCGCCCTCGTCGCCGTGGGGGTGCTGTGCTCGTTCGGCCCCCAGGAGGACCACGGCGAGGAGGACCTCATCCCTGCCGGCCGCAAGGCCAACATGGCCGGGCTGGCCTCGGGCGTCGCCGCCGGCATCGGCTTCGGCGTGTTCTTCATCTGCCTGGGCCGGACCGGGGACGGTGCCGGCATGTGGCCGCTGTTGGGGGCCCGGGTCGTCTCGGTGACGGTCCTGGCCGGGGTGGTCCTGGCGACGGGCCGGGCGCTCCTGCCCGGCGAGCGTACGGGCCCTGCGGTGGTCCTCACCGGGGTGCTCGACGTCACCGCCAACGCCGCCTTCCTGCTCGCCACCCGGCGCGGGCTGCTGTCGATCGTGTCGCTGCTGGCGTCGCTGTACCCGGCGGCCACCGTCGTGCTGGCGCGGGTGGTGCTCCGGGAGCGGCTCTCCGCCGCCCAGTCGGCCGGCCTCGTCGGGGCGGCGGGCGCCGTCGCCCTGATCGTCCTCGGGTGACCGGTCAGGAGGGCGTCCCCACCAGGGCGACCTGGCGGCCGCGCCCGGGGCCCTGGGCGCCGACCGAGACGGCCACGACGGCCCGCTCGCCGACGACGGAGGCGCGGACCACGTTGCGAACCGGCTCGTCGACCAGGTCCTCGACGGGGAAGGCGTCCCACGTGCGGCCGTCGCGGCTAACGACGATCCAGGGGGCGACGGGCCCCCGCTCGAAGCCCTTCTCGGCGACCATGACGGCGGCGACGACGCCGAACGCGCCGACGCCGGCCGACACGAGCGACATCTGGGCCTCGGGCCCGGCCTCCAGCACGTCGCCCAGCGGCGTCGTCACCCAGCCGCCGGCGCCGTCCGCCCGCACGACCACGGCCCCGGTCTCCCCCTGGGCCACGACGGTCGCCACGCCGGCGACGCGACCGGCCGCCGCCGCCCACGACCCCGGCACCGCGCCCGACGCCGCCCACGAACGCCCGTCGGGCGACTCCAGGGCGACCACGCTCGGGCGGCCCGGCCGGTCGGAGGTGGTGGTGACGAGGGCGAACCCGGCGTCGGAGACGTCGAGCAGGACGGGCCCCTGCACGCCGAGAACGGGCGGCAGGTCGACCCGCTCGAAGTCGTCGCTGCCGGCGGGGGCGAGGAAGGCCACCGGCTGGCGGCGGACGGCCCGGAGCAGGTCGCCGTCCACCCCGAGCTGCTCCCACGTGTAGCTGGCGGTGACGCCCCGGGCGTCCTGGGGCGGCACCATCACCGGCTCGCGGTCGTCGTCGCCCGTCCTGCACCAGACCGGGTGGACCTCGCCAGTGGCGTCGGCCGGGATGACCTCCGCCTTCTCGGGCGGCGAGGACCCGGACGGGCACACGCCCTCCCGCTCGGGGCCGAGGAGGTCCACGCCCGACTCGGTCTGCACCCATCCGTGGGGCGCCGTGACCCCGGCGGGCAGCGACGCGTTGACGTCCAGCGAGGCGTCGAGGACGCCCACGACCAGCGTGCCGGCCGGCCCGGCGGCCACGGCCGTCGAGCGCACGATCGAGCGGGTGCTGCGCGCCGCGATCGCCTCGAGGTCGACGGGCAGCCGCGCCTTGCGCCACGTGCGTGCACCGTCGTCGGACCAGCCCACGAGCAACGGCGAGACCGGGCGCCCACCGGGAGCGGCGGTCGCCGGACCGGTGCCCACCGCGTACACACGGTCGTCCCGGGCCGACAGGTCGGAGGCGTACAGGTCGGTGCCGAGCACGGAGAGGGACGTCCACTCCACGCCGTCGTCCGAGCGCCACACCACCCGGCGCTCGCCGGGGGCGTTCACGTCGGCCTCGCCGGGGGCGGTCGACAGGGCGTACAACGGGGCGGTCGAGCCGGTGCCGGTGGCGAACCCGAGGGCCGTCTCGGGCGTCACCGCACGCCACGTCACCCCCACGTCGCCGCGCACCACGGCACCGCCGGAGGCGACGGACGTCGACTCCCCACCGTCGAGCAGGTCGACGCTCACCGACCCGGCGGCCACGAGGGCGGCCACGGACAGCACGGCGACGGCCCGGTGGCGGCGGGTGGTACGGCCGGATGCCCGGCGCAGGACGGCGTCGACGTCGCCGGCCGGCACGTCGTAGGAGCGTGCCGCAGCGGTGAGGTCGAGGCGCTCGGGGTCGAGGGTCAGGCGGTCGGTCACGGGCCTCCCCGGGGCGAAGGTGGTCGAGGCGGGCCCGCAGGCGCTCGAGCCCGCGGGACTGGCGGCTCTTCACCGTCCCCGGGCGGGTGCCCAGGGCGGCGGCCGTCTCCTGCTCGGACAGTCCGAGGTAGAAGCGGCAGACGAGGACGGCCCGCTGGCGCACGTCCAGCTCGGCCAGGGCGGCGCGCACGGCGGGCTCGGCCAGGGCGGCGCGCACGGCGGGCTCGGCCACCGGCCCCACGTCGGGCGCCGCCCGCTCGGTGGGCGGCGCCGGTTGGCGGCGACGGCGGGAGAGCACCGAGGTCGCCCAGTTGAGCCCGACCCGGTACACCCACCCGGCCGGGTCGGCGTAGGCGCCGATGCGGGCCCACCGCTGGAAGGCGCGGGCCATGGCCTCGTCGGCCGCCTCGGCGCCCAGCGCGCCGTCGCCCAGCGTTAGGGCGAGGGCCCGGGCGACCCGGTCGCGTGCCTCCCGGTAGAAGGCGACGAACGACTCCTCGGCGGCGGCCGACGGATCGGCGACAGCCTCGCCCGCCGGTCCGGTGACGGGCGACTCGGTGTCCAGCGGGAACCCCAGCAGGCCGTCCACGCCGAGTACACCCGCGGGGAGGCCGTCAGGTTCCATCGGCGCTGCGCAGGACCTGGCGGGCCCGCGAGTCCGCCGGCTCCCGCGCGAGCGCCCGCCGGGCGGCGGCGCGGGCGTCGTCCCACCGGCCGGCCCGGGCGTAGGCGAGGGCCAGGTTGGCGGGCCCGGCCGCGCTGCGGGGCGCCAGGCGCTCGGCCTCCAGCCATGCCTCCTCGGCGGCCGGCAGGTCCCCGTCGAGGTCACGGGCGAGGCCGAGGCGCAGAAGGGTCTCGGCGTTGCGCGGGTCGCGGGAGGCGAGCCTCTCGAGGGCGGTGCGGGCGGCACGGACGTGGTCGGGGTCGCCGCTCAGCCGGGCCCGGTCCAGCAGCAGCCGGCCCCGCTCGGCCCCGGCGACCGGGTCGCGCGGCGACACGTCCAGGGCCCGGTCGACCTGGGCCAGGGCGCGGCCCCACCCGCCCGGGGCCGTCCCCGACGCCTCGGCCCGGGCGGCCACCAGGCGGTAGCGGACGGCGTCGGGCCGGAGGCGGGCGGAGGCGGCCGGCTCGTCCACCGCCTCGTCCCGGGAGACGGCGGCCAGGGTCGCCCGGGCCCGCCGGTCGGCAGCCACGTCGAGCACCCCCGCCACCAGGGCGGCGCCGGCGGCCACCCCGGCCACCGCGGGGACGAGGCGCGGGCGGGCCAGGGCCCGGCGCTCCACCGGCCGCACGCAGCGGGACACCACGATGCCGGCCAGCAACCACGCCACCGGCTCCAGCTCGGCCACCGGGAACAGGAACGACGACTGGGCGGCGTAGGCCACGAGACCGGCGGCCGTCCCCGCCACCCACGACGGGCTGGTGCGCAGGGCCCGCAGGAGGAAGCGGCCGACGACCACGAGCAGGGCCAGATAGGCCGCCAGCCCGGTGAGGCCGGTGGTGGCGGCCACGTCGAGCGGCGCGCTATGGGCCCGGTCGGGGAGCGGGTTCCGGCCGTGGTCCTGCTCGTAGTCGTCGTCCACGGCTCGGGCGAAGGCGATGCGGTAACCCTCGGGCCCGGCGCCCAGGATGGGATCGCGGGCGACCATGCGGGCAGCGACCCGCCACTCGTCGAGCCGGCCGCGGGGCCCGCCCTCGGCCGCCGTCACCGCGTCGCCCAGCCGCCCGGTCGCCCCGGCGACCAGCGCGAACGCCGCCACGGCGGCGCCCGCCAGCGCCAGGTTCCGCCGCAGGGCGCGGTGGCGGCGGAGGGCGCCGCGGCGGGCGGCGACGGCCACCACCAGCGCCACCGCCGTCCCGACCCAAGCGGCGCGCGCCCCCGACAGGACGAGGGCGGCCGCCCCGGCGGCGCCGGCCACGGTGGCGGCCCGGCGGGCGTCGCGGTGCCAGCGCAGGTCCAGGGAGATGCCGAGCGCCACCGGGGTGAGCAGGGCGCCGACGGCGCCGAGGTAGGCCGACGAGCCGACCGTGCCGAGCGGGCGGTCGCCGGCGCCGGTGAGGCGGACGGGCTCCCAGCCGAGGTTCTCCGCCGTCGCCCACAGCCCCACCGCGGCGCAGGCGGCCGCCGCCGAGGCGGTGACGAAGCGGGCGTCGTCCTCGTCCAGCTGCTGCCCCACGGCGAAGGCCAGCGCGCCCAGCACCCACGCCAGGACGCCGAACCGCCGCTCCGGCGTCCCCGTCCACGCGTAGAGCGGGTCGACGCCGAACGCCGCGGCCAGGGCCACGACCCCGAGCAGGACCGCCCAGGGCACGACGGTGGCCCGGGCCACCGTGAGCCGGCGGCCGCGGCCGGGCAGCACGGCGACGGCCAGGAACACCAGGGTGGGGACGAGCGCCCACTTGACGGGCCCGAACGGCGACAGCCCGCCCGGGTCCACGGCCAGCACGGCGGCCACCGGGAGGGCCGCCACGACCCACCCGCGGGCCGACGGGTTCACCGCGTCGGGCCGGCCGGCGTCGTCGGCGTCACGTTCGGAGGGTACGGCGCCGACCGGCCTGCCGCCCGTCAGGTCCTACGCTCCGCCGCCATGCCCGAACCGTGGTGGCGGTCCGCCGTCGTGTACCAGGTCTACCCGCGGTCGTTCGCCGACTCCGGCCGCCCGCCGGCCGGCGTGGGCGACCTCGAAGGGGCCCGCCGGCGCCTCGGCCACCTGGCCGACCTCGGCGTGGACGCCCTGTGGCTCTCCCCCTTCTTCCCCTCGCCCCAGCACGACTTCGGCTACGACGTGGCCGACTACTGCGACGTCGACCCGGCGTTCGGCACCCTCGACGACGTCGACCGCCTCGTGGCCGACGCCCACCGGCGCGGGCTGCGCGTCCTCCTCGACTGGGTGCCCAACCACACCAGCTCCGAGCACCCGTGGTTCGTCGAGTCGCGCGCCTCCCGCACGTCGCCCAGGCGGGACTGGTACGTCTGGCGCGACGGCGACCCCTCCACCCCGCCGAACAACTGGGTGGCCGCCTTCAGCGGCGGCCCGGCGTGGACGTGGGACGAGGCGACCGGCCAGTGGTACCTCCACCAGTTCCTGCCCGAGCAGCCCGACCTCAACTGGGCCAACCCCGAGGTCGTGGACGCCATGCACGGCGTGCTCCGCTTCTGGCTCGACCACGGCGTGGACGGCTTCCGCATCGACGTCGTCCACGGGCTGGGCAAGGACCCCACCCTCCCCGACGACCCGCCCGAGGTGGCGGGGACCCCGCACTCGTCGCTCAACGACCGGCCGGAGACGCACGAGATCATCCGGGGCCTGCGCCGCCTGGCCGACTCCTACCCGGGCGAGCGGCTGCTGGTCGGCGAGGTGTACCTGCTCGACACCACCAAGGTCGCCGCCTACTACGGCGACGGCGACGAGCTGCACCTGGCGTTCAACTTCCCTCCCCTGTACGCGCCGTGGGACGCCGGCGAGTGGCGGGCGCACGTCGAGCGGGCGCAGGCCGAGCTCGGCGCCCGCCGCGCCTGGCCGACGTGGGTGCTCTCGAACCACGACAACCCCCGCCACCGGACCCGCTACGGCACCGACGGGCGGGCCCGGGCGGCGGCCGTCCTGCTGCTCACGCTGCGGGGCACGCCCTTCCTCTACGCCGGCGAGGAGCTCGGGCTGGAGGACGCCGTCGTCCCGCCCGAGCGCCGGGCCGACCCCGGGGGGCGGGACGGGTGCCGGGCGCCCGTGCCGTGGGACGCGTCGCCCGCCCACGGGTGGTCGACGACCGACCCGTGGCTGCCGTGGCCGCCCGACGCCGACCGCCGCAACGCCGAGGTGCTGGCCGCCGACCCGTCGTCCATCCTCCACCTCTACCGCCGGCTGCTGGCCGCCCGCCGGGCGTCGCCGGCGCTCTCGCTGGGCGACCTCGGCCTGCTGCCGGCGCCCGACGGGGTGCTCGCCTACCGGCGCTCGTCGGGCGACGACGAGCGGGTGGTGGTCGTGAACTTCGCCGACGCGGCGGCGGGCGTCGCGCTCGACGGGGCGTGGGCGGTCGAGCTGTCGAGCGACCCGTCGCTCGCCGAAGGCGGCCCCTTCGGGGGCAGCCTCCCGGCGTCCGCCGCCGTCGTCCTGGCGCCGGCCTGAGCGTTCTCCGGAGCGGCGGGCGGGGGCGGCGTGGGG
>DATLFN010000154.1 GCA_035540975.1 Acidimicrobiales bacterium | reverse complement strand
GTCCTCACGCGGCGCCCGCTTGGTGCCGCGGTCACGATCGTTGTTGCGGGCCATCAGAAGGGCTCCTCGTCGAATGCGTACCCGCCGGTCCCCTGGGGAGCCGGTGCCTGCTGGCGGCCGGCGTCACGATTCCCGCCGAACCCGCCCTGGCCGCTGCCCCCCTGGCCGCCAGCAGGCACCGGCTCCCCAGGGGACCGGCGGGTACGCATTCGACGAGGAGCCCTTCTGATGGCCCGCAACAACGATCGTGACCGCGGCACCAAGCGGGCGCCGCGTGAGGACCGCCGACGCGGTGGCAAGAAGAAGGTCTGCATCTTCTGCACCGAGAAGATGGACTGGGTCGACTACAAGGAGGTCAACATCCTCCGCCGGTTCATGTCCGACCGGGGCAAGATCCGGGCCCGGCGGGTCACGGGGAACTGCACCCAGCACCAGCGCGAGGTGGCGGTCGCCATCAAGACGGCCCGGGAGCTGGCCCTCCTCCCCTACACGCAGCGCACGGTCACCGAGCGCACCGGAGGCCGCGGCGGCGGCCGCGGCGGGGCTCGTGGCGGGCCCGGCGGTCCCGGCGGGGGTCGCGATTCGGCGCCGCCCCGCCCGCCCACGCCGGATGCCGACGCCGACGGTGGGGCGCCCGTTGTCGACGCGGCGGCCGGCGCGCTGGTCGATGCGGGGGAGGCGTAGATGCGGGTCGTCCTGCGGACCGACGTGGGCGGCGTCGGCAAGAAGGGGGACATCCTCGAGGTGGCCGACGGGTTCGCCCGGAACTTCCTCCTGCCCAAGGGCCGCGCCATCGTCGCCACCCCGGGCGTGCAGGCCCAGGCCGACGCCATGCGCCGCTCGCGCGACGTCAGGGACGCCCGGGACCGGGAGGGGGCCGAGGCGGTGGCCCGCAAGCTGGTGCCGCTGGTGATCCGCATCGCCGCCAAGGCGGGACGCGAGGGCCGCCTGTTCGGCTCGGTCACGGCGGCCGACGTCGCCGAGGCCGTCACCGCCCAGGCCAACGTCGAGCTCGACCGGCGCAAGCTCCACATCGAGGAGCCCATCCGCACGGTCGGGTCCCACGAGGTACCGGTGAAGCTCCACGCCGACGTCGAGTTCCGGCTCAACGTGGAGGTCGTGGCCAGCTAGCGCCGTGACCAGAACGTTTGCCGCATCGCTACCGCAGGGGTCCGCGGCCGCCCTCGCCGCCGGAGGCGGCCTCTGCGGTGCGGACACCGGGAAACGACAGGGGGAGGCGGCGCGAGCTTTGCTCGCCCGCCGGAGCACGAACCAACTCGACCGAATCATGAGCCAAGCGAACGGATGAGGTCGAGGCACTAGCTGGGCTGTCCCACCCTCCTCGTACACTACGAACGCAAGTTCGACGTCGGTGCACGGGAGGGAAATCGCCGGTGAATTCCCCAGGAAGCGCCCCTAGCGTTCAACAGCCGACCTCCACTTGGATGCGCTGATGGCCCAGGCGATCGGCGACGTGGTGCGCATCCAGCCCCCCGGGGGCCGCGGCCGCGCCGTTCCCCACGACCTGTCGGCCGAGGAGTCGCTGCTCGGCGCCATGCTGCTGTCGAAGGACGCCATCGTCGAGGCGGTCCAGATCTGCGGCGCCGACGACTTCTACAAGCCCGCGCACGGCCACGTCTTCGAGGCCGTGTGCTCCCTGTACGCCCAGGGTGAGCCCGCCGACCCCGTCACGGTGGCCGACGAGCTGCGCCGGGCCGGCCTGCTGGACGCCGTCGGCGGCCCCGCCGTCCTGATCTCGCTCCAGGCGAACACGCCGGCCATCGGCAACGCCCCCCGCTACGCCCGCATCGTCGAGGAACACGCCCTGCTGCGCCGCCTCATCGCGGTCGCCGGGGAGATCGCCGAGCTCGGCTACGCCGTGCCCGACGACGTGGCGGCGGCCGTCGACCGGGCGGAGACCCTGGTGTTCGCCCTGGGCCAGCGCCGGGTCGCCGACACCATGGCGCCCCTGCACGACCTGCTCCAGAAGAGCCTCGACCACCTCGAGGCCCTGTACGAGCGGGGCGAGGCCATCACCGGCGTCCCCACCGGCTACGCCGACCTCGACGAGCGGCTGTCGGGGCTCCAGCCGTCCAACCTCGTCATCATCGGGGCCCGCCCGTCCATGGGGAAGACCAGCTTCGCCCTCGGCCTGGTGGCCCACGCCGCCATGGACGCCCGCACCCCCGTGCTGTTCTTCAGCCTGGAGATGTCGCACCACGAGATCACCCAGCGCCTGCTGTGCGCGGAGGCCCGGGTCGACGCCACCCGGATGCGCAACGGCCGCCTGCTGGAGACGGACTGGCCCAAGATCAGCCACGCCATCGGCCGCCTGGGCGAGGCGCCGATCTTCGTGGACGACAACCCCAACCTCACGATCATGGACATCCGGGCCAAGGCCCGCCGGCTCAAGAGCCGCGAGGGCCTCGGCCTGGTGGTGATCGACTACCTCCAGCTCATGACGGGCCGGTCGAACGCCGAGAACCGCCAGGTCGAGGTGTCGGAGATCAGCCGTGGCCTCAAGATCCTCGCCCGCGAGCTGGAGGTGCCGGTGGTCGCGCTGTCGCAGCTCACCCGCGGCCTGGAGGCCCGGGCCGACAAGCGCCCGATGCTCGCCGATCTCCGGGAGTCGGGATCCCTGGAGCAGGACGCCGACGTCGTGATGTTCCTGTACCGGGACGAGGTCTACAACCCCGAGTCGCCGGACCGGGGCACGGCCGAGGTCATCGTCTCCAAGCACCGCAACGGCCCCACCGGCGTCTGCCAGCTGGCCTTCTTGAGCCAGTACACGCGATTCGCCAGCATGGCCCGCATCTGACCCCGGGTCGGGCGGCCCCTCCCCGGCGATATGTGCCCCCCGGGGGTATTGCGGGCGGGCCCCTGCCACGTCATCGTCGAGGGAGGAGCCCTCGCACGAAGGCGGCGGCGATGACCATCCTCGAGCAGTTCGAGACCCGCGAGGACGCCAGGCGGGCGTGGCGGCGGGTGCCGAGCGGGCTGCCGATGCGCTGCCGGCGCCTGGCCCGGATCGAGACCGACGTCTCCGTCGAGACGGTGGACGTGTCCCCCGGCGGCGTGCGCCTGCGCTGTGGCGGGCTGATCCCCGGCGACGTGGTGCTGTGCTCCGTCGACGGCCCTGCCGGGACCCTGTCGCTCAAGGGCCTGGTCGTCCAGACCCGGCCGGGGCCAGGCGGGCCACCGTTCGCCCACGTGGCCTGGGTGGACGTTCCGCCCGAGGACCGGCGCGCCCTGCTGGACCTCAACGACGCCGCCCGGGGCGCAGGGCCCCAAGCGGGCGCCGGCGCCTGACGGGCCGCCGCGACCCGGCGCCAAGCCGAGCGCGGGAGCCGCCGCGCGCCTCGCCGGTGAGAGGACGGAGGCAGGGCCGGGGTGCGGGCCGCCGGCTGTCGCCGGGCCGCCGCCGGGGAGGGATCCCCGACCCTGCCGCCGTCGCGCCGTCTCGGGGGGCGCAACGAATGCATCGTCCCCGCCTCCGACCACCTTGAGTGGTAATCCGGCGCGGGGGCCGGGCATCCGGCCGGCACTAGCCTCGACCCCGATGCCCGCCCGCCAGGCCGCCGAGGGGGTCCGCGGTGTTCCTGGGTGAGGACCTGCTCCCGTTGCTCGTGTTGGCCCTCGGGGCGGCCATGGTCGTGGGCAACGGCCTGGCCCTCGTCCGGCCGCCGGTGTCCCCCGAGGACGGCGAGCTCGAGCGCGCGCCGGCCGGGCGCAGCCTCGTGATGATCGCCGTGGGGCTGATGGCCGCCGTGTGGGCGCTGGCGTCGCTGGTCAGCGGCTGAGCGCCGCCGGGGTCAGCCCCCGCCCCGCTGGAGGCCCTCGACCACCTTCTCGATGTCCTCACGGGGGAACCTCCGGTGCCCACCGAGGGTGAGGACATGCGGCAGCTTGCCTTCCGTCGCCCACCGGACGACCGTCTTGGTGGAGACATGGAACAGATCGGCAACCTCCGCCACCCGGAGGTACTCCCGCTTTCCCGCCCTCTGCCGCTCCTCAGCGCCCGCCATCGCCATCGTGCCTCCCGGCGCTCTCGCGCCTTGCTCGGGGGGAACCGGCCCGATCGCGGCAGTTTTGGCCCTGATCGCGCGAAACCCCACCCAAGTCTACCCGGGTCGGTCGAATCGGCGCATCAGGCGGTTGACCCAATTTGCCGCGGACGCCGCGAACCGCCCGCGCGCGCGGCTGGGGGTGCCGGTGGCGCGACACTGGCCCCGCGCCCATGCCGCCGCCGTCCCCCTCACGCGCGCCGCTGTCCGACCGGCTCGACTCGGCCCTGCTGGCCCTCGCCTCGGGCCGGCGCCGGCCGCTGCTCGAGCTGGCTCGCGACGTCCCCGGGGTGGCCGCCGAGATGGCCCGCCAGTTCGCCATGGCGCCGGCCGCCGTCGCCTACGACCTGTCGATGCTCCACGCCGCCGAGTTCGAGCAGCGGACCGAGGCCCTGACCGCCCGGTACGACCCGCTCCTGCTCGAGCGGGCCGGGCTGGGCCCGGGCGACGCCGTGCTGGACGTCGGCTGCGGCGCCGGCGGGTTCACCGCCGAGCTGGGCCGGGCGGCGGCCCCCGGGCCGGTCGTCGGCATCGACGTCGCCCCGCCGCTGGTCGCCCGGGCCCGGCAGCGGCTGCGGGGCGCCGGCGTCGGCAACGTGACGATCGTCGAGGGCGACGCCGCCGTGCACGACTTCGAGGCGGGCTCCTTCGACGTCGCCGTCAGCCGCTTCGCGGCCATGTACTTCGGCCACCCGGTGCCGGCGTTCGCCAACCTGGCCCGGACCCTGCGTCCCGGCGGTCGCCTGGCCCTGCTGGTGTGGCGGGCCCTGGAGGCGAACGAGTGGCTGGAGGCGGTGGGGGAGGCGCTGGCCGGGGGACGGCCCGTGCCCGAGCGCCCGGCGGGCGACCCGGGGGCGTTCGTCCTGGCCGACGAGGCGACCGTGCGGGCCGTCCTGGCCGAGGCCGGCTTCGACGACGTCGCCGTCGACGCCGTCGACGAGCCGGTGGTGTTCGGCGCCGACGTCGAAGAGGCGTTCGCGTTCGTCAGCACCCTCGACCTGTCCCGTCGGATGCTCGAGGGGCTCGACGCGCCCTCGCGGCGGGCGGCCCTGGACCGGCTGGGCGACGTCCTGGTCGCCCACGGCGGGGACGAGGGCGTGCTCTTCGGCTCCGGCGCGTGGGTCGTCTCCGCCGCCGCCCGGAGCGAGGTTCAGCCCAGCCGGAGCACGGGCCAGCCGCCGGCGGCCGCCGCGTCCCGCAGCCGGCGGTCGGGGTTGACGGCCACCGGGTGGCCGCAGGCGGCGAGGAGCGGAAGGTCGGACCCGCTGTCGGCGTAGGCGACGGCCCGGTCGAGGTCGACCTCTCCCAGCTCGTCGCGTAGGCGCTCGAGCTTCCCGGAGCCGTGGCAGAACGCCCCGTCGAGCCGACCCGTGAGGCGGCCGCCGACGACCTCCACCCGGGTCCCGATGGACCGGTCGGCGCCCAGGCCCGCCCCCACCGCCTCGACCAGCTCCTGGGGGCTGGCCGAGAGGACGACGCAGACGTCGCCGGCGGCGTGGTGGCGGTCGATGAGCCAGCGGGCGGCCGGGTGAGCGCCGGACGCCAGCCGGACGCCCACCTCGCGGGCGACGGACGCCAGCTGGTCGCCGTCGCGGTCGGCGGACGCTGCCAGCACGCGGTCGCGGACCCGCTCGATGCGGGAGTCCGGGAGGCCTCGCCGGGCGAAGACGGCGGCCACGAGGGCGTGGCGGGCCACGACGGTGCGGTCGATGACGCCCCGGTCGGCCAGGACGCGGCCCAGCTCGAAGAGGCTGGAGCCCGGGAGGAGCGTGCGGTCGAGGTCGAACACGGCCAACCGGCCGGTCGGGGGGCGGCGCCGGGCGCGCGGCCGAAGCGGAGCGACGGTGGTGTTCGTCATGCCGGGATGGTGACGGCCGGAGGTTGCGGCCGCATGACGGCCGCCGACCGGGCGCGTGAAGGTCTGCGGACGCCTTCGTGGCGGTCGGAGCAGAAATCCCTGAAGCGCCCGGTCCGTCCGGCCGACACAAGAGTGCCGGGACCCGAGCGACCGGGAGGGTCATTCGTTCCGCCGGCGCCTGGAGACGCGAGCACATGTCACTGACCGAACCCACCGCCCGCCCGGCCGTCGCGGGCGACGAGGCGCCCGCCGACCGGCCCGTCCGGATGCCGGCCGAGTCGCCCGGGACGTGGAGCCAGCTGCGTTCGCTGTCCGTCGTCCGGGCGGAGGGGGCCGCCGACTGGGCCGACGACGACCGCCTCGACGAGCTGTTCTCGGCGTGGGCGAGGGCCGCGGTGGCGACCGACGCCGGCCCCGACGGCTTCGCCGCCGCCGCCGACGACCCGTCGCGACCGGCCCCGGCCGAGCCGACGGCGGTGCCCGCCACGGGGGCGCCGCCCACGCGACCGGAGCGGGAGCCGGCCGGCTGGCCCACCCTCGACGCCCACGACGCCCACGACGCCGTCGATGCCGGCCCCACCGCGGCCGACGAGGCGAGGGCACCGGAGAAGCCGGTCACCGCGTGGAGCAGGACGGACGACGACATCATTCCCACGCGCCGCCGGAGCCGCGGCGGCCACCGCCGCTGGGGGCGCCGCCGGGGCTAGCCCCCGGTGCCGCCCGCCGCCGGAGCCTCACGCCGGAGGTGCTCGGGCAGGTGGAGGGAGGGGTCGACGGGCGGCTCCCCCCGCAGGGCGGCCCGCACGGCCAGGTAGTCGCGTGCGGCGGCGACGTCGTGGACGCGCAGGATCGACGCTCCCGCGTCGACGCCCTCGCCGATGGCGGCCAGCGTCCCTGCCAGCCGCCCCCGCGGCGCCCGGCCGGTGAGCGCACCGACGAAGTCCTTTCGGGACACCGCCAGCAGCAGCGGCCGGCCGAGGGCCGTGAGGTCGCCCAGCCGGCGGAGGACCTCGACCGTCTGCGCCGGCGTCTTGGCGAAGTCGGGGCCGGGGTCGAGCACGACGGACTCGGGGCCGACGCCCTGTACCACCGCCTCGTCGGCACGCTGCTCGAGGAACCGGCGCACGTCGCCGACCACGTCGTCGTAGGCGGGGAACTGCTTGACCTTGGGCCGGGCGCGGGTGTGCATGACGACCAGCCCGGCGCCGAAGCGGGCGCATTGCCCGGCGATCTCGGGGTCGGCCAGGCCGCTGACGTCGTTGATCAGGTGGGCGCCCGCCTCCAGCGCGGCCCGGGCCACCGGCGCCTTCCAGGTGTCGACCGACACGATGGCGCCCCCCGCCACCAGCTCGCGGACCAGGGGCAGGATGCGGGCGGTCTCCTCGTCCGGCTCGAGGGGCGCCCGGTCGGTGACGCCGGACTCACCGCCCACGTCCACCAGGTCGGCACCCTGCTCCAGCAGCTCGGCGGCCCGGGCCATCCGGCGGCCCGGCGTGGCCATGTCCGGCCCGTCGGAGAACGACTCGGGGCTGGCGTTCACGACGCCCATCACCAGGGGAGCTCCGGGCCGGATCTCCAGCGTGGTGCCCCGCAGGCGCAGGCGGAGGGCCGGGCGGCCGCCCACCGTCAGCCGGGCGCGCCGGCGCGGGCGAGCACGGCGTCCAGCACGGCCCCCGCCTGGTGGCGCAGGTCGGCCAGCGGGCGGTTGCGGTGGACCCGCTCGCCCAGGTCGACCTCGGCCACGGCGCCGGCACCCCACCGCCGGTAGACGTCGATCAGGAGGGCGATCTCGATGGCGTAGCCGTCCTCCAGGGCCACGCCGTCCAGGGCCGACCGGCGCACCGCCGTCTCGCCGGCCAGGGGCTGGCCCACGCCGGCCAGCTCGGGGAAGAAGCGCTCCAGCAGGGGGCGGGCGACCAGCTCGGTGACCCGACCGCCCTCGCCGGCGACGCCGTGGAGCGCCCGGCGGTAGGCGCCCTTGACGAGCTGCACGGAGGGGTCGTACAGCAGCGGGGCGACGAGGGCGGTCACGAAGCGCTCCGAGAAGTTCGCCACGTCGGCGTCCACGAAGACGACCACGTCGGCGACGGTGGCGGAGACGGCGGCGGCCAGTGCCTGGCCCTTGCCCGGCCCCGTCGGCGCCACGAGCACCCGCGCCCCGGCGGCGGCGGCCAGGGGGCCGGTGGCGTCGACCGAGCCGTCGTCCACCACCACCAGCTCGTCCACCAGCCCGGCAGCGGCGAGGCGGCGGGCGACGCGGACCACCGACGCGATGGTGGCCGACTCGTTGCGGGCCGGGATGCAGACGGCGACGGTGTGGCCCCCCTTGGCCGCCACCAGGTCGGCCACGGTCGCGCCGGCGATGGCGCCGGCGCCGGCGGGGGGAGCGAGCAGGGTCACGCCCGGACGCCGGCCAGGGCGAGGAACTCGGCGCGCGATCCCGGGTCGTCGCGGAGCAGGCCGTGGAGGGACGACGTGACGGTCCGTGACCCGGTGGCCTGCACGCCCCTCAGCGTCATGCACAGGTGCTCGGCCTCGACGACCACGCCGACACCCTTGGGGTGGAGGTGGTGCACCAGCCAGTCGGCGATCTGCTTGGTGAGCCGCTCCTGCACCTGGAGGCGGCGGGCGAACAGCTCGACCACCCGGGCCAGCTTCGACAGCCCGACGATGCGCTCGCCCGGCAGGTAGGCCACGTGGGCGACCCCCTTGAACGGGAGGAGGTGGTGCTGGCAGAGCGAGTGGAACGGGATGTCCCGGGCGATCACCAGCTCGTCGTACCCCTCGTCGTTCGGGAACGTGGTGACGCTGAACGGCCGGGGCGACAGGAGCTCGTCGAAGGTGGCGGCCACCCGGCGGGGGGTGTCCCGCAGGTGCTCGTCGTCGAGGTCCTGTCCCAGGGCGGCCAGGAGGTCGGCCACGGCGCGCTCGGCCGCCGGCAGGTCCACGTCGGCGCCGCCCTGCACGAGCCGCAGCTCCGGCGCCCGGACCACGGTGACCTCGGCGGTGCGGTCGGCCGGGATGATGCCCATCGGGGTGCTCCTTGTCTCGCTGGCCTCTTGTCGGTGGCGTCGGACGAGCCGACGGTAGGCGCCCGGTCGGGCGTGGACCGGACGGGGTCGCCGATGTAAACTGAACTCATGCTGATCTTAGACTACCGGGCGGCGCGGTGAGCGCGTCGCCGCCCCGGTCGTTCGACGACCAGGTGGTCGCCGTGGCGCTGCTCAGCGAGCCCGTCCGCCGGTCGCTGTACTCCTACGTCTCCTCCCGGGCCGGTGACGTGGGCCGCGACGAGGCCGCCGCCGCCGTCGGCATCGACCGCAGCCTCGCCGCGTTCCACCTCGACAAGCTGGTCGAGCGCGGCCTGCTGGAGGCGTCGTTCCGCCGGCTGACGGGCCGCACCGGGCCCGGCTCGGGCCGGCCGTCCAAGCTGTACCGGCGCTCGGCCGTCGACCACGACATCACGCTGCCGCCCCGGCGCTACGGGCTGGCCGCCCGCCTCCTGGCCCAGGGTGTGGAGGCGGCGGCCGGGGCCACGCCGGCACCGGAGGCGGTCGACGGGGCGGCGCGGCGCTTCGGCCGGGGCCTGGGGACGTCGATCGGCGAGGGGCTGGCGCCGGGCACGGCCCCCGACCGGTGCGCCGTCCTCTCCGAGGCGCTGGGGAGCTACGGGTACGAGCCGTTCGACGACGACGGCGTCCTCCGCCTGCGCAACTGCCCGTTCCACGCCCTGGCCGAGGAGCACCGGGCGCTGGTGTGCGGCATGAACCGGGCGCTGCTGGAGGGCGTGGTCGAGGGGCTGGGGGCGGAGGGCCTGGAGGCGCGGCCGGAGTTCGAGCCGGGCCACTGCTGCGTCACGGTGACCATCGGACCAGAAGGGAGCTGACGTGCGGGCACTGTCGTTCCGGCCCTCGCTCACCATGCGGGGCCGCAAGTTCAAGGGTCTGCGGGGGTGGGCGGGGAAGCCGCTGCACCCGCCGCTGACCGACGTGCCGGTCGGTGCCTACGTGCTGGTGGCCGCCTTCGACGTGATCTCGTTCCTGGGGAGCGACCAGGAGTGGGCCCGCGACTTCTTCCGCGCCGGTACGTTCACCCTGGTCGGCGGGTTCGTCGTCGGCCTGGCCGCCGCCGCCACCGGTTTCTGGGACTGGCTGAAGTCCACCCAGAAGGGCACGCAGGCCCGGCGCACGGTGAACGCCCACGCGTGGACGATGGTGGCGGTCACCGTCGGCGTGCTGGTCGGCGTCGTCCTGCGCCTGGGCACGTTCTCCGACGAGGCGTCCACGCCCGGGCCGCTGCTCGTGCTCAGCCTCGTGGTGTTCGTGCTGACCACGCTCGGCGGCACCATCGGCGGTTCGCTCGCCTACGACTACGGCTTCAACGTCGAGACGGCGGGCGACCACCCCGTCTGGCACGAGTCCGAGGAGGACGTCTTCCCCGGGCAGCACTGACCGGGGGCGGCGTTCCGGACCGTCGCCCAATGGGTAGGGCGGGGCGGTGGACAACGACCGGCCCGCCATCCTCGTCGACGTCGACGGCACCCTCGTCGACACCAACTACTTCCACGCCGTCGCCTGGTGGCGCGCCTTCCGCGACATCGGCGAGGACGTCCCCATGAGCCGCATCCACCCGCTGATCGGCATGGGGTCCGACCAGCTGGTGCACCGCCTGATCGGGCGGGAGAGCGAGGAGGCGAGCGACGCCCACTCGCGGCGGTACGAGCCGTTCAAGCAGGAGATCACCGCCTTCCCCCGGGCGGCCGACCTGCTCGCCGAGCTGGCCCGCCGGGGCGCCCGGGTCGTGCTGGCCACGTCCTCGGACGAGGAGGACCTGGCCCGGCTGCGCGAGGCGGTGGGGGCCGACGACGCCGTCGAGGGCGCCGTCTCCAAGGGCGACGTGGCCCACAGCAAGCCGTCACCCGACATCTTCGAGGCGGCGCTCCAGAAGTTCGACCTGGGCCGGGGCCGCACGATGGTGGTGGGCGACACGCCGTGGGACGTCGAGGCGGCGGCCAAGCTCGGGCTTTCGACCGTCTGCGTGCTCACCGGCGGCGCCACGAGGGAGCAGCTGGAGGAGGCGGGGGCGGTCGCCGTCTACGAGGACGTGGGCGAGCTGCTCGACCGGCTCGACGAGTCACCGCTGGCCAAGGTGCTCGAGGGCTGAAGGCCGGCGACCCCTGAGCGCCCGGCCGACGGCAGCGGCGCCGGGTCCCGCGGCGCCGGCCGACCGGCAGCGCCGCCGCCGGCGGAACCACCCGGGCCCGCCTCAGGGGCCGGCCGTCCTCCGGGCCTCGGCGGCGATCTCCACGTCCTCCCGGGCCGCCACCACGCACACGACCGGTTGGGCGCCGCGGGGCGACACCACCCGGTCGCCGCCCGCCTCGCCGTTCGCCCCCGGGTCGACGGCGGCGCCCAGCCACGCCAGGCGGGCCACCGCGTCGGACCGCAGGCGGGCGTCGTTCTCGCCCACCCCGCCGGTGAACGCGATGGCGTCCAGCCCGCCGGCCGACGTCGCCATGGCGGCGACGGCGGCGGCCAGCCGGTGGAGGTAGACGTCGAGGGCGAGGCGGGCGGCCCGGTGGCCGGCGTCCGCCGCCGGGTACAGCTCGCGCGGGCTCGAGCCGGTGCCCGAGAGCCCGAGAAGCCCGGACTCCCGGTCCAGGGCCGTCTCCATGTCGTCCGGATCGAGACCGGCCCGGCGCTGGAGCCACAGGAGGGCGCCGGGGTCGACGGCACCCGACCGGGTGGCCATCACCAACCCGTCCAGGGGCGTGAACCCCATGGTGGTGTCGACCGATCGACCGGCGACGACGGCGCACAGCGAGGCGCCCGCGCCGAGGTGGCAGGTCACCACCCGGAGCGACTCCGGTGGTCGCCCGACCAGCGCCGCCGCCCGCCGTGCGGCGTAGGCGTGGCTGAGCCCGTGGAACCCGTAGCGCCGCACGCCCCAGCGCTCCCGCCACACGGCCGGCACGGCCAGGGTGGACGCCTCGGCCGGCATCGTGGCGTGGAAGGCGGTGTCGAAGCAGGCGACGTGGGGGACGGCGACGAGCCGGCGGGCGGCGCGCAGGGCGGCGACGGCGGGCGGGTTGTGCAGCGGCGCCAGGTCGCCCAGGTCGTCGAGCTCCTGCTCGACCGCGTCGCCCACGACCACGCTCGCCCGGAACCGGTCGCCGCCGTGGACCACCCGGTGGCCGACCACGTCCACGTCACCCGACGACGCCAACGCCCGCAGGTGGCGGACCAGGCCGGCCACCGACGACGGGTCCGCCATGGGGCCCAGGTCGGCGCGGAAGGCGACCGCGTCGTCCCCGCCGAGCAGCCGGAGCTTGACGCTGCTCGACCCGGTGTTCACCACCAGGACGCGGGTACCCGCGGTCACGAGCCGGCGGGGACCTCGCCGAAGCGGCGGCCGCTGAGCCGCCGGGCGCTGATCCTCAGCCAGTGGGGCTTGTCGCCCGGCGCCCGCGGGTCGACGGGAAGGTGGCGGAGCGACTCCGAGTGGTCGTCGAGCGAGTCCGTGATGTCGAACGCCGGTCCCTGCGCCAGCACGCTCCAACCCCACGCCCCGGCGGGGTCGGCGGCGTCCACCTCGAAGGCGACCATGGTCAGGGGGATGTCGGAGAGCTTGGTGCCGGCGCCCGTGCGGACCACGATGCTCGGCTCGTCGAACACATAGTTCACGGGCAGGATCACCGGCCACCCCTCGCCGGAGACGAAGCCGAGCCGGCCGAGCGAATGACGCGCCAGCAGGGCGCGGCACTCGTCCTCACCGAGGACCGTGAGGCCGCGGCCGCGACCGCCGGCCTGGTCGTCGTCGGGCACGGGCCCGGTCACGGCCGGCGCGCTCCGCTCACGCCTGGGCCGGGCTCTGGGGGACCCGCCACTCGAGCACGAAGCCGCCGTTGGCGCTCCCCGACATCTCCAGGCGCCCGCCGTAGCGCTCCGCCCGCCTGGCGATGTTCCGCAGGCCCAGCCCGCCGCCCGGCTCGGGCAGGGCGGCGTCGGTCCTGCCGATGCCGTCGTCCTCGACCCGCAGCACGATGTCGCCGCCCAGCTCGGCCTTGACGGTCACGTCCACCCGGCGGGCCTTGGCGTGGCGGGCCACGTTGGTGAGCGCCTCCCGCAGGACGGTCTGGAGGTCGGCGGCGACGGCGGCCGGCACGGCGGTGTCCAGCGGGCCGTCGAACAGGACCCGGGCCTCGAACCCGAGCGGCCCGGCCGCCTCCCCGGCGACCGACAGGACGCGGGCACGCAGCCCGCCGGCCGAGGGCCGGGACGACTCCAGGCCGAAGATGGCGGACCGGATGTGCTTGACGGTGAGGTCGAGGTCCTCGACGGCCTGGCCGATGCGGGCCGCCACCTCGGGGCGCTGGGCCAGGCGGGCGGCGCCCTGGAGCGACAGGCCGGTGGCGAACAGGCGCTGGATCACCGTGTCGTGGAGGTCGCGGGCGATGCGCTCGCGGTCCTCGAGGAGGGCCAGCTCCTGGACCCGGGCGTGCAGGCGGGCGTTCTCGATGGCGATGCCGGCGGCGGCGGCCAGGGCGACGACCAGCTCCTCGTCGACGTCGGTGAACACCTCGGCCGTCGTCTTGTCGGTGAGGTACAGGTTGCCGAAGACCTCGTCGCGCACCCGCACCGGCACGCCGAGGAACGACTGCATGGGCGGGTGGTTGGGCGGGAAGCCGTAGCTGTCTGGGTGCTCCCGCAGGTCCGGGAGCCGGATGGGCTTGGGGTCCACGATGAGCAGGCCGAGGATCCCGTGGCCGCGGGGCAGCTCGCCGATGGCCCGGTGGACCTCGTCGTCGACGCCCACGGTGATGAACTCGGCCAGGCTGGTCCGGCTGGCGTCCAGCACGCCGAGGGCGCCGTACTCGGCGTCGACCAGCTCCACCGCCGCCGACACGATGCGGTGGAGCATCGTGGTCAGGTCGAGGTCGGAGGTGACGCTCAGCACGGCGTCGAGCAACCGTCGCAGGCTCCTCGGACCAGCCGCCCCGACCATGCTCACCAGCCTATGGAGGTTCGGCACGGCAGAATGGCGCCATGCCGACGCGCGTGTTCCTGCTCGACGATCACGAGGTGGTCCGCCGGGGTCTCCGGGAGCTCCTGGAGGCCGAGGACGACCTCGTGGTCGTGGGCGAAGCCGGGACGGCGGAGGAGGCGCTGCGCCGGGTCCCGGCCACCAGCCCCGACGTCGCCGTGCTGGACGTACGGCTGCCCGACGGCGACGGCGTCGAGGTGTGCCGGGACATCCGCTCGCGCCACCCCGAGGTCAACTGCCTGATGCTCACGTCGTTCGCCGACGACGAGGCCCTGTTCGCCTCCATCATGGCGGGGGCGGCGGGTTACGTCCTCAAGCAGGTCAAGGGCGCCGACCTGGTGGACGCCGTGCGCCGGGTGGCGCGCGGCGAGTCGCTCCTCGACCCGGCGGTGACGCAGCGGGTGTTCGAGCGCCTGCGGTCCCGCCCCGAGGACGACGAGCTGGCGTCGCTCACCGAGCAGGAGCGGCGCATCCTCGACCTGATCGCCGAGGGGCTCACCAACCGCCAGATCGGCGACCGGATGTTCCTGGCCGAGAAGACGGTGAAGAACTACGTCTCCAACGTGCTGGCCAAGCTGGGCATGAGCAGGCGGACCGAGGCGGCCGCGTACGCGGCACGGCTGGCCGAGCGCAAGGGCGGCTCGGACCGCCGGTAGCGCCAACGGGACCGACGATCCGGGTCGACCCGGGCGACAAGGTGCGCGTGGTGCTGAAGAACGAGCTCCCCGAGTCGACGGTGGTCCACTCCACGGCATCGACCTCCCGAACGCCATGGACGGCGTGCGTCGAGAGCTGACCTCGGGGGACCCGAGCGGCCCCTCCGGTTCGCGCATCCTCAGCAAATCTTCAGCCTCGGCGGCCCCGGCGGGAATTACGCTTTGGCTGTTCCGCCGGGATTTCGCCACTGGCGGGCCGGGAGATTGGGGAACCGGGGATGGTGCCGCGATTGCTGGCGCGTCGTTGTTCTGCTCGTGCTCGGGGGAACGGGCGGCGAGGCGAGGGTGGGTTCACGCTCATCGAGCTCCTGGTCGTCGTCGTCATCCTCGGGATCCTGGCCGGGGTGGTGGTGTTCAGCGTCGGGGGGGTGACCGACCGTGGCGAGTCCTCGGCCGTCAAGACCGACGCCCGCACGATCCGCACGGCGCAGGAGGCCTTCTTCGCCAAGAACGGCTTCTACGGCACCGAGGAGCAGCTGGTGGAGCAGGGGTTCCTCAGCTCACCGTCCACCACGCACGACGTCGTCGTCTCCTCGGGGCCGTCGTGCGGTCCCGCCGGGTCGTGCTTCGTGATCACCTGCCAGGTCGACACGGGCTGCGGGGCGTCGTCGACGCCGGTGCTCGGGGGGACGCTCGTCATCAACAACGGCTCGTCCTCTCCGGGCCAGGCGCTGAACCACTCCGTCAACACGGCGAGCGACGTGGTCAGCAACGGAGCGGACATGTTCAACGGCCTGTTGCGCTACGAGCGCGACGGGAGCCTGGGGGGCGACCTTGCCCTGAGCTTCACCGTCGACAACAACGTTCCGTCCTCCTCGAACGCCAACTGCGCGGCCGCAGCGTGCGACGCCGTCACCACGGTCGCCACCTTCGTCCTGCGGCCGGGGGTGAAGTTCCACGGCGCCGACGCCACCAGGCCGGGCGACGGCGAGGTGCTGGAGCCCGCCGACGTCGAGTTCAGCTTCTCCCGGGCGATCCTCGCCGCCCACAGCCGCACCCGAGCCCTCAACCCGGCGCTCGGTGTGACGGGGCAGACGACGAGCACCGTCGTCCCGCCGGAGGCCATCCAGACGCTCCCGCCCTCGCCCGGCAACGGCGGGACGGTGAAGTTCAACCTCCGGCAGATATTCGCCCCGTTCCCGTTCGCCCTCACCGTCACCGAGGCGCCGATCATCTCGGAGACGGCCTACGGTCCCTGCTTCTCCGACGGGTCCCTCTTCAACTCGCCGCCGACCACGCCGATCTGCCCCGCCACCGTCAGCCCCGTCGGCACCGGTCCGTTCCGGTTCAAGTCCCTCGGGAGCGAAGGCGTCCGCACGGTGAAGAACCCCGACTACTTCCGGGTCGACGGCGCCGGAAACCGCCTCCCCTACCTCGACGAGGTCTTCAAGAAGGTGGTGTCCGGCAACGCCGCCACGTCGCTGGAGTCGGGAGCGGTCGACGTCGCCAACGTGAACGTCGCCGACGTCGTCCGCTTGCGGAGGAACACCACCATCGAGATCGCGTTCCCCCGCAGCACCAACATCCAGACCATCGGGCTCAACATGACCAAGCGGCAGGCCGGATCGGCCACCGCCGCCCCTCCGCCGCCGGGCGGGACGCAGGCCGTCGGCCTGCCTCCCGAGCAGGGCGGCTACCCGCCCAGCAGCCCCTACTTCGGCCAGAACAAGGCCGGTTCGAACGAGAACGCACCCCCCCACAGGATCCTCGGGGACAGCCGGGTCCGGGAGGCCATCTTCAAGGCGCTCGACCGGCCCAAGATGTGGAACGACGTCTACTTCCAGACCGGGCGCGTGGCCGACGCCCCCATCCACAGCAGCTTCGCCCTGCCCAACGGCGGCGCCTACCAGGGCCCCCAGCCGCTCCCCACCTTCGACCGCGCGGCGGCCGGGGCCCTCCTCTCGGCGGCCGGCTGGTCCGACACGGGCAACCCCGACGGGTTCCGCCGGGCGCTGAACCACCCCAACGAGAACAACGCCGATCCCGAGCTGGTGGTCCCCGACGGCACCAAGCTGGCGCTCGAGTACATCCACGCCACGGGCGGCGAGAACCTGGCAACGGAGATCAAGGCCCAGCTGAAGACCATCGGGATCGACGTCACCACCATCAGCGCGAACAACGGCAGCGTCGTCGCCCCCCGCATCTTCCATGCCCGCACATTCGACATGGGCGGGTACTCCAACAACAACGGGGCCGAGCCGCAGTTCGGCGCCCGGCGCCTCGTCCACACCGACCAGGTGATCCAGAGCAACTCATTCGCCAACGCCTCGGGGTACAAGAGCACGCTGATGGACCAGCTGTGGCTGGAGGCCAGCAAGGCGCCGGACACGGCCACCTACCAGGCCAAGTTCCTCCAGATCCAACGGATGATCCTCGGCCTGTCCACACCGGGCGGCCCGCCGCTCACCGCCCTCGAGATCAACCAGAAGCTCCCGGTGGTCCACGTCATGGAGACCGTGAACATTCGGGGCGCCCGGGCCAACTGCGGCGGCTTCAACCACGGCGACACCGGCCTGTACATGGAGTCCGCGCACTGCAAGAGGACCTGACGGCGACGGGCCCGGCCAGCCTCCGAGCCGTCGTGGCGGCCCCTTGACCGAGCCGCTCGACCTCTCCAAGGTCGGCGCCGAGCCGCCGGCGCCTGCGCCCGGCGGCCCCCGCCGCCGGCCGCCGGGCCGCGCCCGTCGGCGGGTGCTGCCGGCCCTCGCGCTGGTCGCTGCGGCGGCGGCGGCGTTCGTCGTGCTCGGCCCGTTCGGCGGCGAAGGCGACGGCGGCGAGGGTGCGGCGGTGGACGAGGTGTCGGGCTACTGCGAGGCGGCCGCCGAGGTCGACCGGGTCGCCCAGGAGACGGGGGCGGCAACGGCGCCGGGCGTCTACGACGGCCCGCCGGAGGCGATCGACGCCCTCGTCGCCCAGGCGGACGGGAGCCTCGACGACCTCCGGTCGACGGCGCCCGAGGCGGCCCGCGACGACGTCGCGACGGTCGTCGACGGTCTGAGGGCGGCGGCGGCGGGGAACGCCGAGGCCGTCCGGGACGCCGCCTTCACGGCGGCGGCCACCCGTGCCACCCGGCAACGGCTGACCGAGTGCGGCAGCTCCGCCGGGACCAACGGGGGCGACTGAGACCACGCCGTTCGTGACGGCGGACCGGCCACCGCGCCCGGCGGAATGGCGGCCTTCGTCGACCTGTATCCTCGTCACCGGACGACCGACCAGCCCGCCGGGCCGGTCTGGCGCAATACGACCCGACTCGGACGCCGGTCGGGCGCCGGGCGGAGAGAACCGCGAGCGAGGGAGACGGAGTGACTGCTTCCACGTGCCGAGCCTGTGGCGTGCCCGTCGAGGAGGACGCCGCCGCCTGCCTCGAGCACGGTGGGCCGGGCCGGTCCGGGGACCCGGGCTCGCCGGCCGCGCCGCCGTGGGGCGATCCCCTGCGGGACGACGACTGGTCGGGGCCGGCGACCGACCCGTCGTCGTCCCGCAGGGGATCGCCCCACGGC
>DATLFN010000153.1 GCA_035540975.1 Acidimicrobiales bacterium | reverse complement strand
CCGGTCACGGTCACCGATCCGCGGATGACGCGGTTCTTCATGAGCACCGAGGAGGCGGTCCAGCTGGTCCTCCAGGCGGCGGCGCTGGCGGACGCCGGGGGCGTCTACATGCTCGAGATGGGCGAGTCGGTGGACATCCTGGGGCTGGCCCACCGGATGATCCGGCTGTCCGGCTACGAGGTGGGGACCGAGATCCCCATCCGGATCACCGGCGTGCGCCCGGGCGAGAAGCTCGTCGAGGAGCTGTGCAACCCCGAGGAGCGGGTGCAGCCCACCGCCCACGCCTCGATCGTGCGGGTCCTGCCGCCGCCACTGACGCGCGAGGAGCTCGACGCGCGCCTGCGCCGGCTGGACGAGATGCTCGGGCTCGGGCGAGAGCCCGAGGCGGCTGACGCCCTGCTGCGCCTGGCCGGACAGAACGACGTCGCCGACCTGTCGGCCGCGGGCGACACGCTCGACCTGGCGGCCCTCGAACGGAGCGGATCATGGAGCCGATCGACTACCTGAGGGCGCTCCGTGCGCGCTGGTACGTGATCGTCGTGGCCGGCTTGGCCGGCGTCATCGCCACGTGGCTGACGACTCCCGAGCAGCCCGCGCCCATCGAGCGGTCCGGCATCGAGCAGTACACCGCCACCCACACGCTCATCCAGGAGGAGGTGGGTTCCGACGGCCGCAGCGTCGACCTGAACCGGGCCGCCCTCCTCACCCGCACCGGCGAGGTCCCCCGCCGCGTGGTCGACAAGCTCGGTCTCGACGTCCCCCCCGCCGTGCTGGCCACGTCGGTGGACGTGCAGACGGAGACGGACGTCCGCGCCCTGCGCATCACCGTCACCCATCAGGACGGCCCCACGGCCGCTCGCCTCGCCGACACCTTCGCGGCGGAGACGGTCGCCTACCTCGACGAGCGGGAGCGGGCGCGCCAGCAGCGCCTCATCGACGTGGCGACGGCGCGCGCCGAGGCCCTCCAGCGCCAGAGCATCGAGCTCCAGGCCCAGATCCCCACGTTGCGCGAGGACCGGCGGGCGCTGGCCCAGGCGCAGTACGAGGCGGTCGTCCGCCAGTTCGGCGTCGCGTACGAACAGGTACAGGCCCTCGCCTCGCAGGATCCCACGCTGAGCGGGTTGGTGACCCTCGAGGAGGCCACGCCGCTGGGAGTGGCGCAGGGCGGCATCCGGGCGCCGGCGACGCGAGGTGGGCGCATCATGCTGCTCGTGCCCGTCGCCCTGGCCCTGGGGGTGGGGGTGGTCCTCCTCCTGCACCGCGTCGACACCCGCCTCCGCACGAAGGAGGACGCCGAGGCGGCGTTCGCCCTCCCCGTGGTGGCCGAGGTGCCACTCCTGCCCTGGCGCGAGCAGCGCCGTCTCTCGCTGCCGCGACCCGACGCCGACCCACCACCGCACTTCGCCGAGGCCTTCCGCACCCTCCGTTCGTCCGTGCGGTTCATGGCCCCGCGCGCCCTCACGCCCGATCCCGGCGTCGCCGGGGCCGCGGCCCCGGCGGCCACCGCCACCGGGGCGGAGGTGCTCCTGGTCACGTCGCCGGGCGTCGCCGAGGGAAAGACCACGGTGGTCTGCAACCTGGCCGTCAGCTTCGCCCGCGCCGGGCACTCCGTGCTCGTCCTCGACTTCGACCTCGCCAACCCCGACACGGCGGCACGTCTCGGCGCCCGTGGCGGCGCCGTGCGCGTGTCACCCACGGAACGGCACGTGCGCGCCGCCGACCTGGCGCGACCGACCGCCGTCCGAGGCGTGAGCGTGGTCGCGGACTGGCTCCGCGAGGACGCCGACGAGGCGGCCGAGCTGGGTGCCGCCCTCGTCGCTTCCGCGCGGGGCTCGGCCGACGTGGTGATCGTCGACACGCCGGGGCTCCTGGTGGCGAGCGACGCCGTCGACCTCGTCTCCACTGCCGACGCCGTCGTGGTGGTGTGCCGGGCCGGCGTCACCTCCACGTCCGCGGCGCGTCGGGCCGCCGAGATGCTCGGACGGTTCCGTGCGACCGCCCTCGGCGTGGTGCTCGTGGGTGCCGGCCCGGCGCAGCGGCTGCTGCCCTTCGTGGAGCGCCGGCGCATGGCGCACCACGGCGCCGGCGGCTCGTCGGCCCCGCCCGACCAGCCTGAGCCCGCGCCGGCCGCGGCGCCGGAGCCCCGCCCGGCCTGGCCGGAGCCCGAGGTGCCGACCCGTGCCGCGGCCAGCGCCCTCCTCCGGCCTGCTGCCCTCCGGCGTTCGCGGGCGTCGTCGGGGGGGGAGCGGCGGCACGGGCGACCCGTCTCGCCGGCGCCGCCAGGCGCCCCCGGTCCGTCGCCACTCGCCGGTCCGTCGCCACTCGCCGGTCCGTCGGCCACCACCGGGCCGGACCCGGGCCCGGCGGCGCGTCCTGCGCCGCTCCTCCCGCCGGCTCCTGCTGCGCCGATCCCTGCGCCGGCGGCGCCGGCGAGACGGGTCGCCCGTGCCGCCGCTCCCCCCCCGACGACGCCCGCGAACGCCGGAGGGCAGCAGGCCGGA